>CADBPP010000077.1 GCA_902796565.1 uncultured Eubacteriales bacterium
CACGCCCTCCCCGAGGCAGTCCGGCCGTGTCGCTATGTCCAGAGCCGCGATATCGTCCCTCTCTGCCACAGGAAGGTAGAGCTCCCTGAGTCTTTCGGGGGAAGCGTATGTATTGGTATAGCTCTGGAAATATGCCATGTACAATCCTGAGGGATTCTTCTTTTCCACCCTGGTCTTTGCCCGTTCTATCTGTACCTGCAGGCCGCCTTCAGAGCTCTCCGCAAAATCACCGCTGCCGCCTCGGCAGAAGATGCATCCGCCGTATGACAGGGTGCCGTCACGGTTCGGGCAGGAAAAGCCTCCGTCCAGGGACAGCTTGTATACCTTGGCGCCGAAACGCTCTCTCATTTCATCATTGAAGCTTCTGTAATACATTTCGCGAAAACACCCTAAATGGTATAATGTAGCTGTCATGAGATATCGGATGATACTTTACTATATCTTCACAATCAATGCAGCCGCTTTCCTCCTGATGGGAGCCGACAAGGCCCTGGCGAAGGCAGGCGCAAGAAGGATCCGGGAAGCGCTCTTCTTTGTTCTCGCTGCTGCGGGAGCATCCCCGGGCGTGTTCTTCGGCATGAAGCTCTTTCATCACAAGACCCTGCACCGCTCCTTCAGCAGGGGCATACCCCTCATGATGCTCATTCAGGCCGCCCTTCTTCTTTACGCGTGGCGAAGCGGTGTGCTTCAAACATTATTGTAGCATAAATACGGGGGATATTAAAAAAGAACGGCCTGAGCCGTTCCTTCGCTCTTTCTATTTGAGTTTGTTCTTTACTCTTCTCAGCCACAGTCTCACATCCAGGAGAAGGTCCTTTCCAAAGAAGACAAGAAGGCCCGAGAAGGATGAGATGATCATCAGCTTCGTGGCGAGGCCGCCCATCACGAAGCTCACCGCCATCAGGGCAAGATCAAGATAGGCCAGATATTTGACCTTCACCGGCAGTATGAAAAACAAAAGTATCTCCTGGTTCGGATACAGGTAGGCGAAGGCCAGGAAGATGGACAGGTTGATGTATACGCCGGTGAACACCGCTCCCGAAAGCATCGACGCCAGGATGCTCCCCAGCATGCAGATGATGTAGTAGATGGTGAACAGCTGGCTGCCCCAGGTGTGCTCCAGTGTATTTCCCAGGTAATAGTAGAAATATATGGAGATGATGAAATACAGAAGCCTGGAATCCGCCGGCACCAGCACGAAGCTTATGAGTCGCCATATCTGTCCCGAAAGCACCGCGGAACGGTCCAGTACAAGATAGCCTATCAGGGGCGTGCGGAACACATAATGCACCACGTACACCACGAGGGTGAGAAGGCTTATGTGCAGCATCAGGTTTTCAATATAGAATTTCGGAAATTTTCTTATGAACTTGTTAACGTACTTCAAGGTCTCCTCCGGTATGTCGGTTACTGGAATATTATATCATAATTTTTGATGCCGTCTATCTTCGAGAGCAGTTCCAGGAGCGCTTTCTCGGCGGAAGCGTCCGCCCTGTCGAGGATTCCGTCATCCAGCGCCCTCTGCTCGTTGAGCTTCTTCTGTTCGGATTCGAATCCCGCGACATCCTCCACCCTGATGGGGTTGAACAGATTGGTCTTTTCATCCAGGACCTGGACGCTGTTTTCATCTATCTCATGGGATATGATCTTCGACGCGGGCAGCTTCACGTAAATGGTGTAGCCGTCGGTGGTGATCTTCACCTTTCCGAGATCGATCCCCGCCTGTATGGTGCCGCGGTAGGATATGATGAAGCTCTTTCCCGTGAGAGGGATCGTCCAGTCCCTGAACATAAGGGAATTGGAAAAGCTCCCCATGGCGGTATATTTGTATGTCTCCGTCACCAGGGTCTTCGCATCAGCGAACACCCCCTCTATGGTCTCGGCCGTGATGGCGGCGGGACCTATCCTGACGGGGCCTTCATAACGGGTACCCAGATAAAAGAACACCAGCGCCACCACTATCAGCAGTGCCAGGACCCTGAGCGTGCGCTTTAAGATCTTTCCCATATCTTCCTCCGTGATCATTCTTACCTATGATTTTAATCCACGGGGCATTCCCTGTCAAATTGATTAATGGTATTCTCATTATTCCCCGCGGGAGCGCGGTGTGATATAATACCGACTGAAGAAAGGACCGGTAATGTTATGTCTGACAATTCATATATATCCAGCTGCGTCACAAGGGACGGTTCCGCGAGGCTCATTTTCGCGGACACCACATCCGTCATGAGATACCGCAGCTCCCTTGAACCCATGAGCGACACGGCCATGGCGGTGATGGGAAGGACCCTCACCGCGGCTTCGATCATGGGAAGCATGGGAAAGACCTCCGAGGAAAAGCTTACGCTGCAGATAAGAGGAGACGGTCCCGCCGGGAACATAACCGCGGTCTCCGACAGCTACGGGAACGTCCGCGCCTGCATGGACGACCCCACGGTGGACCTTCCAGCCAGACAGGGAGGCAAGATAGATGTGGGCGGAGCCGTGGGAAGCGGAAGCCTCATCGTCATGAAGGACCTGGGTCTGAAGGAGCCCTACACAGCCGTATGCGAGCTGGTCAGCGGGGAGATCGCGGAGGACGTCACATCCTATTACGCCAGGAGCGAACAGACCCCCACTGTATGCGCCCTGGGAGTGAGGATAGAACCGGACATGAGCGTATCCGTATGCGCAGGCTTCATGCTGCAGCTTTTGCCCTTCTACGACGAAGGGATCATAGACCTGATAGAAAAAAACCTTAAGGACATCCCATCCGTCACCGACATGGTCTTTAGCGGCATGGACGATACAGCTGTCTTCGATACCATCCTTAAAGACATCCCCTATGACCCTCTGGAGCGCCACGACATAGAATACCGCTGCAACTGCTCGAGGGAGCGCTATCACACCGCACTCATGAGCCTCGGGGAGGATGAGATCCGTTCCCTGGCTGAGGCGGGAGAACCCATAGAGACCGTATGCAGCTTCTGCAGGAAGAAATACGTCTTTGAGACCGACGGAAAGACCATTCTTGATTAGGAGATAAAAATGAAGTTTGCCATGTCCTACAGCTGCGGCAAGGATTCGACCCTGGCGCTGCACAAAATGATATCTTCAGGCAACGAATGCGTAGCGCTGATAATAGTGATAAACAAGGATCAGGGCCGTTCATTCTTCCACGGCATAAGCACGGATCTTCTGAGAAAGTACGAGGACAGCCTTGCCATTCCCGTGATAGAGTGTCCCAGCAACGGGGAGGACTATCATCTTGCCATAGAGAAGGGCTTTCGCCGCTCAAGGGAGATGGGGGCCGAGGCCATAGTGTTCGGCGACATCGACATCCAGGGCAACAGGGACTGGTCAGAGGAAAGATGCCGCAATGCCGGCATAGATCCCGTCTTCCCGCTTTGGCATGCCGACCGCAAAAAGAACGTGGAGGAGGTCATCTCCTCCGGCTACACCTGCATCATAAAGACCATCAACAACACTCTGCTTCCCGAGGAGCTTCTCGGAAAGGCCATCGATAAGGATACGGTGGCTGTAATGGAGGAGCGCGGGATAGATATCTGCGGAGAGAACGGAGAATACCACACCTTCACCGCCGACGGGCCGGTCTTTAAAAAGCCCCTTGAATATGAAGCGGGAGAGATCCTGCGCTTCGGGGACTTTTCAGTGATAGATGTGAACTGAAAACTCGGGAAAGGACACGGGGACGCGCATGACGCGCGTCCCCTTTTGAGTTCGGATCAACTCACAGCAGTTCCGTGAACTCCCTCATGTCTTCGATATCTTCTATGTGTTCCGCCATATCTATGATCTTTTCGGCATGGGAGGCAGGAAGCTTTCCGTAGGAATCGAACTGATCCATGAACTTGGCGACGATCACTTCCCTTGCGGGATACTCCTCCATGATCATGAAATTCTCCTCCGCTTCCAGAACGGTGCCGTCCTTCATCTCCGCTGCGACCCTGACCGTTGGGGCTCCCTCTGAATCGAAAAGATCCAGGGTGGCGCCCTCCGCGAGGCGAATAAGTTCCGTGTCCGCCCTGATGGCGGAAGTCGTAACGGCTGATACGGAGACGACTCCCTTGAGCACCGAGGAAGCGGCGGCGAAGCGGTAGGCGAACAGGGCATTGAGGTGGTCTCTAAGAACGAATGGATTGGAATAATAACCGTGGAACATGTTGCGGGAAGCATAGAAACGGATAGCCTCAATCTTTTCCGGATCGATGGTCCCGTAGCGCTCCAGCAGCATCCGGTGCACCTTTCTTCCCGCGAAGGCGGCGGAGGTCATGGGTATGCCTCCGGGATACTTTTTGATGGCGCATTCCGTGTAGTAGACCTTTCC
>CADBPP010000078.1 GCA_902796565.1 uncultured Eubacteriales bacterium
GCGGGGGGCCTTCGGCCCTCCGCCTTTCCGTAAGGTGTTGTTTATGAAGTATCTGAAGCAATTTGGCGTGATCCTGGGTTTTTCCTTCCTGGGGGAGATCCTGCATGCGGCGCTGCCGTTTCCGTTGCCGGCTTCCATCTACGGGCTGGTGCTGCTGGCGGCGGCACTGATCGCCGGCCTTGTGCGCCCGGAACAGATCCGCGAGACGGCGGGCTTTCTCGTGGCCCTTTTGTCGCTCATTTTTGTCGGGCCCTGTGTGAATCTGATGGATTACTGGGAAGTGCTGAGACCCCTGCTTTTCCCGGTCCTGGCTACGATCGTGATCTCCGCGGTCCTGACCTTCGGCGCCGCCGGCGGGATCACGGAGCTGCTTCTGCGGCTGAGCGGAAAAGGAGATGCTTCCGGCGGGAGCGGCATAGGCGGAAAGGACGGTGCGCGGCATGACTGAGTTCCTTTCCGGCAGCAGCTATGTTTTCTGTTTTCTGACCGTTCTGGCCCTGGTGCTTGCATCAAAGCTCCAGAAGCGGTTACACAGCGTCCTGCTGAATCCGATCCTGGTGGCGGCGCTCCTCGTTGCGGGCGTGCTGAAGGTCTGCGGCATTCCGAACAGCATGTACCAGGCCGGGATCAGGCCGATCTCCTTTCTGCTTACGCCGGCCACCATCTGCCTTGCCCTGTCGTTTTATGAGCAGCTAAGGAACCTGAAGGGCAGTATCCCGGTCATCCTGGCAGGAACGGTACTCGGAACGGCATGCAGCATGGGGAGCATCGTCCTGCTTTCCGGACTGTTCGGTCTGGACCGGACCTTTCTTTTCTCGCTGCTTCCGAAGAGCGTGACGACGGCGATCGGCATCGCCCTCTGCGAAGAGGCGGGCGGGCTCACGGCAGTGACGGCGGCCGCCATTATCGGTACGGGGGTCTTCGGAAATATCGCGGGGCCGGCCATGTGCCGTCTGTTCCGATTTGAAAGCCCGATCGCGCAGGGCGTTGCGTTCGGCACGGCTTCCCACGTCATCGGCACCTCCCGCGCGCAGGAGCTTTCCGCCCTGACCGGGGCCGTAAGCAGCCTGTCGCTCACCCTGGCGGGGCTCCTGACGGCGGTCGTATACTCCTTCCTGCTCGGTAAACTGTGACCGGACGCGTCGGATTTTTGATCAGCAGACAGGGCATTTTTATCAATTAAAAAACTCCGATTCCTGATCAGAAGATCGATCAGGGATCGGAGTTCTTTTATTTTTGAAGTTCCGCAGCCGCAGGCCGGATGTCAGGCCGCGGCGGGCGCCTCCGGCTTCTGCGTCACCTTCTGCATCAGTATGAAGAGGACCAGCAGGCCGAGACCGGCAAGGTCGGTCACGGTGCCGACGGCAATGAAGCCGAAGGCCGCGGCCGCCAGGAACAGCCGTTTGAACGGGTTCAGCTTACCCATAAAGTAGCCCTGGATGGCGCCGGCAATGAGGTACACGCCCACGAACGCGGTCACGGTGGACTGGATGATGAGCAGGGTGCTGCCTTCGAGGAGCAGGGCCGGGTTGTAGGCCGCGACGAACGGCACGATATAGGCGACGACCGCGATGACCGAAGCCAGGACGCCCGTCTTCATGGGATTCGAATTTGCAACGTTGGCCGCCGCGTAGGCCGCGACCGCGACCGGCGGGGTAATGTTCGAGATGATGGAGAAATAGAATACGAACATATGCGCCGCAAAGGGGACCACTCCGAGCTTGATCAGGATGCGGCAGCCGAGCGCCGAGGCGATGACGTAGGCCGCGGTGCTGGGAACGCCCATGCCGAGGATCATGCAGGCCACCGCTACGAGCAGCAGCGAGAAGAACTTGATGCCGTGGGACAGATGGACGACCAGGCTCGAGAAGCTTAAGGCAAGGCCGCTGTAGGTCACCGCGACCACGATCAGGCCCGCGCCTCCGAGGGCGGCCATGCACATGGCCGAGCTCTTTCCGCCGTCGTAAAGGGCCTTAATGAGCTTTTTGGGGGTCATGCGGTTCTTCGGGTCGATGAAGCTGACCGCAAAGCAGGCAATGGTCGCGTACAGGCCGGAGAGCAGCGTGGAGGTACCGGTAAGGAGGAGCGTTAAGAGCAGGATGATGGGGATGAAGAGGTAGGACTTCTTCAGTACTTCCTTAAGCTCCGGCAGCTCTTCCTTCGTTTCTCCTTTAATATCCTCCCGGAGGCACTTGAAGTGGATCATGGAGAACAGGGAGAAGTAGTACAGCACGGCGATGATGGCCGACTTTGCCGCGACCTGCCCGTAGGTCATGCCGAGGTTGTCCGCCAGCAGGAACGCGGCGGCGCCCATAATGGGAGGCATGAGCTGGCCGCCGGTAGACGCGACTGCCGAAACGGCACCCGAGAATTCATCCGTAAAACCGCCCCTTTTCATGAGCGGGATCGTGAAGGTGCCGGTGGTGTAGACCGTCGCGACTGCCGAGCCGGTCATGGTGCCGAACAGGCCCGCGCTGATGGTGGCGATCTTCGCGGAGCTTCCGCGGCTCCTGCCCGCAACGGCGCGCGCAAAGTCCGTGAAGAAAGCTCCGGCCCCGCTCTCTACGGCAAAGGCGCCGAAGATGCAGAACACGATGATGAAGGTCGCGGAGGTGCCCATCAGGCTGCCGAAGATGCCCTGGTCCGTGAGCATGGTGCAGGCTTCCACGATACGCTGGAAGGACATGCCCTTATGCGCCAGCAGGCCGCCGAGATAGGGCCCGGCGTAGAGGTAGACGAGTCCGATGACCGCAAGGGCTGCCATGACGATGGAAACGCAGCGCCGGATGGATTCGATGATGCAGATCACAAGAATGATGCCGAGCACGAGCTGCACCGTGGTGAGATCCGTTACGAACTGCATGCGGCGTTCCAGGACAGCCTTGTTCAGGATGACGTAGACGCACGGAGCCACGGAAGCCGCCGAAAACAGGGCGTCGACTACGGTGAAGTGGTCTTTCGGGGACTTTTTCGTCGCCGGGTAGAGCATGAAGACCATGGGCAGCAGAAGGCCGACGTGGACGCCGCGCTGAACGAAGGGAGCATATACTCCACGGGCCGCCGTATAGAGCGAGAATACCGAGATCAGTACGCCGAGCGTCATGCAGAGGTACAGCTGCCAGCCGGAAAGCTTTCTCATTGATTATCTCCTGGGGATAGAAAGAGGCTCCGGAAGGAGCCTCTTTTGGTTTTGGGATCGAGGCTTTTGCCCCTTATTCGCAGATAGGACTTAGCCTGCGGAAGAAGCTGCCCCCATTCGCAGAATTATGTCATGAAAAGAATGCCAGGGAGGACAAAATTCTGCTCATGTGGGCGCGGCTCCTGCCGGAACCGCCGCGTCTGTCAGCGGTGAGCATCCGACAAGCA
>CADBPP010000079.1 GCA_902796565.1 uncultured Eubacteriales bacterium
GAGCTCAAGCACGTCGGCACACATCTGAGTATCCGAGGCACCGAGATAGTATTTGAGCTCGCAGAGGACCGGCAGGGGAGACATCACCTCCAGCACTTCGGAGAAGAGAGGTATCTTTTCATCCGTGCCGTGAAGACGCAGCTCTGAAAGCTCCTCATAGGTCATATCCCTGACTTTTCTGTCCACTCCGCACATCCTCAGAAGATCTTCGTCATGGAACACGACTACTTTTCTGTCAAGGGTATACTGCACGTCCAGCTCCACTCCGAGTCCGTTCTGTTTTGCCGCTCTGAAAGCGGCAAGGGAGTTTTCCGGGATGACCTCATCATGCAGTCCCCTGTGGGCCAGCCTGTCGGTGATCATCACATGTCTGCGGGACGGATCGGGGCTCACCAGGAACAGATACGCTCCGGCGGCGATCCCTGCGGTTGCCAGGATATTTCTTATCAGCTTCATGAGAGCCTCCTCAGTCGTCCACGTCGAATATCTCGAGGCCCTGCTTCTCCACTACGGTGGAGTCGCCGTGCCTGACTCCGATCATTGCGATGAATGAGATCACCAGGCAGACCACGGCGTAGGGGAAGAGAGTGAAGTATCCCACATATTCGAGCAGAGCTCCGGAAAGCACCGGTGTGAGGATCTGGGCCGACATGGAGAATGTGTAGTATATACCAGTATACTTTCCGATGTCCGAACCCTTGGACATCTCCACCACCATGGGCAGTGTATTGACTATGATGGAGGCGTAGCCGATGCCCATAAGTGAAAGAATGATCTTGAAGGCGTCGCTGTAGGTCTTGAAGAAGGCCGCGGCAGCGAAGGAGCCCATCATCAGGAGGATGCCTCCCATGACCGCTTTTTTGCGTCCTATCTTTGCCGTTAACATTCCGATGGGCACATAGGCGATGGTGGCCACCACGGTGGCTATCATCATGATGCCCGCGAAATTGCCGCCCTCAAGTCCGAGATAGCTCTGGACGTACTTTGAGAAGGCTGTGGTCACTGCGTTGTATGCCATGAAGAAAAAGAAGATGCACAGAAGTATTCCGGTAAGGCTCTTTCGGATCTCCTTTGAGAGCTGGGCGTTGCCGGCTTCCTGCTCCACGTCGTCTTTGGTGGGGAACCGCTTTTCCAGCTCCTCCCTTTCCGCCACCAGTTTGTTCTCCTTGATGGTGAAGAAGAGTATGGCCACCGCCGTGACCATAAGAGCGGAAACGGCTCCGAAGAAGACGGAGTAATTGACCTTTCCGGAAGAGGGCATCGCGACCCTGATCAATACCAGGGAGAAGATGGCTCCGACGGTGCCCATAAGGTTTATGATGGCGTTGGCCTTGGAACGGAGCTGCTTGTGGGTGACATCGCTCATCAGAGCCACCGCGGGGGAGCGGTATGTAGCCATGGAGATCAGAGTCAGTCCGAGGAAGATCATGAACATGATAAGATTGACCTTTGTATCCGCTATGGCCAGCAGGTTCATGAAGATTACGGCCGCTGCTGTGCCGCAGAGTATGTAGGGCATCCTCTTTCCGAACTTCGTGGAGGTCCGGTCGGAGAGACTGCCGAACAGGGGGAGCATGAACAGGGCCAGTACGTTGTCGATGGCCATGATGGCTCCTGAGACGGTGTCCCCTATATGGAACGTGTTCTTAAGTATCAGTGGGATAACGCTGTCGTAAAGCTGCCAGAAGGCGCAGATGGAAAGAAAAGCGAATCCAACCAGAATGGTTCTTTTGGTGTTGAGCTTGAGCATATGAGATCTCCTTGGAAGAATTCTGTTATTATTTTACGATATGGAATTATTGTTGTCAACCTGGGCAGTGGCATGTTTTCACTTGTAATTCCGACAAAAACAATATATAATTTTCGCAGACGGATTTCATTTGTTCGGAGGATCACATGAACTGGATTCAGGCGGTCCTGGTCTCCCTGACGGGCTATCTTATCGGAAGCATACATCCTTCGTATCTGCTGGCCAAATATGTAAAGGATATCGATATCAGGGAGCACGGCACCAATAATACCGGCGCGTCCAATGCCACCATCGTTCTCGGATGGAAGTACGGGATCATCACCGGTGCCATAGACATTTTCAAGGGGCTGCTGGCAGTGGTCCTTGCTTCCCATGTCATAGCCTCCGGCACCCATGCCGCCTATCTCGCGGGATTCTTCGCCATTATCGGGCATATGTATCCCTTCTACCTGGGTTTCAGGGGAGGCAAGGGCCTGGCCACGGTGATAGGCTTCTTCGGCGGGGTCAACTTCTTCATGGCGGTGGGCATATCTGCGCTGCTCATAGTGGTCTCGCTGATCACCGACTATATAGTCATGGGCACCGTCACCTTTGTCATATGCTTTGCCTTGTATACCATCAATACCTTCGGACTCATCAGCTTTGAATCAGCGGTGGCCCTCACCGTCGCCGCAATGATCCTCATCAAGCACAGGACGAATTACAAGAGGATATGGAACAAGACGGAGACCACCCTTTCCAGCATGTACAAGAAAAAGGATGCGTGAAGCATCCTTTGACGATCAGGTATATTTTCCCGGAGCCTGCTCCGGGATTTTTTTATTCTTCCTTGAGAGCGGTTATAAGGTCCGCCGCCACCTTGTTGATGGACTGGCTTCCCGCCACCAGCACCAGGTCTCCCTCCGAGGCGTTGCTCTTTATGTAGTCCACGATATCCTCGAAGGCGCTGATCACCCTGGCGGGGATGGCATACTTCGATACGACGGCTCTGGCGATGTCCTCGGAATAGATGTCCCAGTCATTGTCTTCCCTGTCGGAATAGATGTCGTTGAGGACCACCTCGTCCGCCTCTTTGAATGCGTCCACGAACTCATTGAACAGCAGGAAGGTCCTGGAGTAGGTATGGGGCTGGAAGACCACCCAGAGCTTCTTGTGGCGGTAGTTCTTGCACGCGGCTATGGTCACCCTCAGTTCCTCGGGATGATGGGCATAATCCTCGAATACCTTTATACCCTTTTCCTCTCCCCTGAATTCGAACCTTCTCTTGGCTCCGTTGAACTCGTTGAAAGTGCGCTGTATGACGCTGTTGTTGATGCCGAGATGGTGTCCCACCGCGATCACCGCGAGGGAGTTCATCACATTGTGCTGTCCCGGGATGTTAAGGGTGAAGCGTCCGAAATACTTCTGATCCATCAGTACGTCGAAGGAGGGCTTTCCCACCTCGTCATATACGATGTTTTCCGCTCTCCAGTAGTTGTCCTCTCCGAGGCCGAAGGTCTCGATGTGGGTGTTGATGTGGGGGAGGATGGTCCTCACATGCTCGTCGTCACCGTTGGCCGCCAGGAAGCCGTCCTCGGGAAGGATGCTGGCGAACTTGGAGAAGGACTCCGTGATCTGGTCTATGCCTCCGGTGAAGTAATCCAGATGATCCCGGTCGATGTTGAGGATGACTCCTATCTTGTGCTGGGTGTGCAGGAAGCTGTCGACGAATTCACACGCCTCTATGACGAAGTGCTCGCTTCTTCCCACCCTGGCATTCCCGTCGATCTGTTTGATGGTGCCTCCCACGGAGATGGAGGGGTCCATCCCGGCATTGAGGAGCATCAGAGCCGTGAGGGAGGATGTGGTGGTCTTCCCGTGAGTGCCGCTGATGGCGATGGTGTCGGCGTAGAGCTTTGAAAGGAGCCCCAGGAAATATGAGCGCTCGATGATGGGTATGCCGTAGCTGTCGGCGGTGACGATCTCGATGTTGTCGAGATGAATGGCCGCAGAGTATACCAGCAGGTCGGCGTCTTTGGGTACGTTCTCCGCGCTGTGGCCGTAGTGTATCTTTAC
The DNA here is from genome assembly GCA_902796565.1 of uncultured Eubacteriales bacterium. Lineage (GTDB taxonomy): Bacteria > Bacillota > Clostridia > Eubacteriales > Anaerofustaceae > RUG14186. Next base: position 3,806 of record CADBPP010000079.1, read on the forward strand.
GTTCTTTGCTTCCAGCTTGTCCGTGTAGGTGCAGGGGCGCATGTCAGAGCCCTCCACCTCGAAGCCGTTCGCGAGGGAAATGGAGGCGAGGCCGCTCATGCTGGTGCCGCCTATTCCCACGAAATAGATCTTCCTGATGTTGTCCAGGTTTTTGGTCTGATTAAGTTTCATACTGTGACCTCATGGTTTTTTTACGTAGATATTGTAGCATCAATATCCCTTTGAATCAATAAGGCGGAGCCGTTTTAGGACTCCCTGTAAATTTGTAAGATACTTTTCTATTATCAATTTCGATTCCAAATCCTCACAAAAGCTCCGTCTGCGGGCCGTATGATTTAATAAACTAAACATTTTGATTCATCACGATAAAATAAATGGTTAAAATATCAACAAAACAGACAAATTACGATATAATTAAGTTAACATTTCGGGGAGGTATCATTATGCAGGTTACAGACATTCGCGTTCGTCAGGTTTTTGACGAGGGCAAGATGAAGGCCAGGGTCTCCGTAACATTCGACAACCAGTTCGTGGTCCATGAGATCAAGGTCCTCGACGGCGAGAACGGTCTGTTCATCGCCATGCCCAGCAAAAAGCTTCCTACCGGTGAATACAAGGACATAGCTCATCCCATTAATAAGGAGACGCGCCTGATGCTTCAGGACCTTATCCTTGATGCATATGAGCAGAAGCTTGCCGAGGAAGAAGCTTCTGAGGAGTAGCAGCCGGCGGCTGAGCCGCAGGAAAATCGCATGATCAAAAAAGGCATGACCTCATGGTCATGCCTTTTACCTTTTTTTGTTACGCGTTGAGCACCCTCGAGAGGAACTCCCTGGTACGGGGATTCTTCGGGGCTTCGAAGATCTCCTCCGGGGGACCGTCCTCCGCAATGACGCCCTTATCCAGGAACATCACCCTGTTGGATACGTGCCTGGCAAAGCCCATCTCATGGGTCACCACCAGCATCGTGAGGCCTGTGGTGGAAAGATCCCTCATTACCTCCAGCACTTCCCCCACCATTTCCGGGTCCAGGGCACTGGTGGGCTCGTCGAAGAGGAGCACCTCGGGATCCATGGAAAGGGCCCTGGCTATGGCGACCCTCTGTTTCTGCCCTCCGCTGATCTGGCGGGGCTTCGCGTTGGCGTATTCCAGCATCCCGACGCTGGAAAGAAAGCCTTTTGCCTTTTCCTCCGCCTCCTCTCTGCTCCTTTTCAGCACCTTCATCTGGCCTATGACGCAGTTATCCAGCACTGTGTAATTGTTGAACAGGTTGAAGGACTGGAACACCATTCCCACGTCGCAGCGGTAGCGGGAAAGGGGTATCTTTCCGGACTGTATGTCCGTGCCCTTGTAAAGGATCCTGCCCTGGGTCGGGGTCTCAAGAAGGTTGATGCATCTGAGCATCGTGCTCTTGCCGGAGCCGGAGCTTCCTATGATGGAGATGATCTGTCCCTTCTCCACATCGAAGGAGATGTCATGCAGCACTTCGTTGGCCCCGAAGCTCTTTTTAAGGTTTTCTATCCTCAGAACGTTCTCACTCATTGCCCTTTGCCTCCATTTGTACCCTTATGGTGGAGCGGCTGTCGGACTGGGAGCCCATGATGACATAGGTGTCGGGGCCGTCCATCTTTTTCTCCAGGAGCCTTAGGAGCCTCGTCACGGTGAATGTCAGGATGAAATAGATCGCGGCGATTATGAAGAACACCTCGAAATATTTCAGATATGTGCCCGCGGCGGATTTCCCTGCAAAGAACAGTTCAAAAACGGAAATGACGCTGAGCACCGAGCTGTCCTTGATGTTGACCACGAACTCGTTGCCTATGGAAGGCATGATGTTCCTCGTCGCCTGGGGAAATATGACGTAGAGCATGGACTGGGCATGGGTCATCCCTATGGAAAGGGCTCCCTCCATCTGTCCCGGATCCACCGAGATGATGCCGCCGCGGATGATCTCCGCCATGTATGAACCTGTGTTGATGGATACGATGAATATCGCCGCGACTATCTTGTCAACGGAGACGTTCTGGAACAGTCCGTAGTAGATGACCATGGCCTGAACGATCATGGGGGTCCCGCGGAACACTTCGATGTAGACGTTCATAAGAAGCTGCATCAGTTTTACCGTGGCCCTTTTTACCACGTTGTCGCCGGGGGCCGTCTCTATGGTCTTTATGAGCGCCACCACCATGCCTATCAGGAAACCGAAAACGGTCCCCGTGATGGCTATGATCATGGTGTTCTTAACGCCCGTCAGAAACAGCGGGCTGTATTCATGGATTATATAGGTCACCCATTGCCAGAAAGTCTGCGGCATGTTGTTTTCTCCCGATAATGTTTATCTCTCTGCTGATCAGTTACTGAGGGGCTGGTTGGCCACTGCCTCGTCCATCATCTTCTGCCTCGTCTCGGCGTCGATGCCTGCGAGGATGGCGTTGATCTTTTCAGTCAGGTCGCTGCCCTGCTTGAGGCCCACGGCCACAGCCACGTCTTCCGGGCTGGCGACGAAGCCCATCCCCTCCGCGAACTCCACGAAAGTGAGCTCGGGGTTTGCTTCCTTGGCGGAAACGGCTCCCGGCCTTTCGGAGACATAGCCGTCGATCTTGCCGGACTGCAGTGCCACGATCATAGCGGGGAAGGTCTCAAGGGCAACTTCCTTGACCACTCCGGGGATCTGGTCGATGACGGTGTAGTGGAAGGTATTGAGCTGTCCGGTTATCTTCGCTCCGGTGAAGTCCTCAAGGCTCTGGGCGTTGACGTAGGGTCCGTCTGCTCTGACCACTATGACCAGTTCGCTCTCATAGTAGGGATCCGTGAAATCGATGGTGAGCTTTCTCTCTTCCGTGGGGCTCATGCCGGCTATGATGGCGTCGATCTCGCCGCTCTGCAGTGCCAGGGTGAGTCCGTCCCACTCTATCTTGACGATCTCGAGTTCCATTCCCAGGCCCTCGGCGATGAGCTTGGCGATCTGTACGTCATATCCGTCGGCGTATCCTCCGCTGGTGATGGGCACGCTTCTGTCCGTTTCCTGGGTCTGGGTCCAGTTGAAGGGCGCGTAGTCGCATTCCATACCGACTCTCAGTACGGCTTTCTCCTCTGTGGATCCGCCTTCCTTGCTTCCTCCTCCGCAGGCGCAAAGGCTCAGTGTCAGTGCCGCGCAAAGCAGTAAAATCATGATTCTTTTCATTTTAGGTTTTCCTCCCGTAAATTATAAGACCGGCAGGCTTATCGTCCTGCCGGCAGCAAATTCATTGATCCGCAAAACGATAGCTCTCCACATTTCTGTGACAGTCACAGACATCTTCTGTCTGTGCCCAACATCCCCTTTACCATAGCGGGGGATATTTCGGCGGCGATCCCTTTCGTTCCCGTCCTCGGCGCCGTATGGTCGGCTGGACGGAACTACTGATGACGGCCGCGCCTCTATCTGTCTGTCCTGCCTTATGATAATATATCCGGCTGCGATTGTCAATAAAACGGAGCCAGGTTTGTGAAGTTTTGTATACAATCCGGTACACAGCAGAGGGGAGCCAGCCCCGTAATTCAAAATTAATCGGCATTTAATGGTGTTTGAGACCGGGGTGATATATAATTAGGCTGTAAATTTTATGTTTTACGGAGTTATTCATATGGTGACAATCAGGATGAAGGACGGCGGAAAGATATGTCTGGAACTGGAGCCTGACGCGGCGCCGGAGACGGTGGACAATTTCCTGTCCCTGGTGAAGGAAGGCTTTTATGACGGACTTACTTTCCACAGGATCATTCCCGGCTTTATGATCCAGGGGGGAGATCCCCTGGGAAACGGTACCGGAGGCAGCGGCAGGCACATAAAAGGGGAGTTTGCCGCGAACGGACATGACAACCCCATACGTCACGTCAGGGGAGTCATATCCATGGCACGCTCCAGAGATTTCGACAGCGCATCCAGCCAGTTCTTTATAATGCATGAGGACGCGCCCCATCTTGACGGACAGTACGCGGCCTTCGGACATGTTACCGAGGGAATGGATGTGGTGGACCGGATCGCTTCCGTCCCCACGGATCTCAGAGACCGTCCGCTGGAGGATGTGGTGATCGAATCCGTCACCATAGAGTGAAAAGGGTGAAATAAATGAAAAAAGGTACAGTTGCGAAGATCGTGGCCGCGGGCGTAATGTCCGCCGCGATGTTTGCTTCAGCCGGCCATGCGGAAAGCGCCGTTCTTCCCGGCAGTGAAGAGGCGAAGGACGTTGTCGCCGGCACCAGACAGGTGGAGCGTTATCATGTGACCCATGATGACATGGAGACTGAGGACGAGTATGCCAGAAGGCTCAGAAGGCAGAAGGAACAGAGCCGCCTGCAGAGCGTTAAGGACAGTATCATCAGCGTGGGAGTGCTTATGATCTCCGTGGCGGCAAAGACCGTCATGAAGCTTCTGGGCGCCCTGGCTGCGAGGCTCATGGGAGTGTCCATCACAGCGCTTCTGGGCTTCCTGGGAGACGTGGTGATCAACTTTATAATCATCTCTGCGCTGTTCTCGCTGGCATTCAGGATACTGTTCCCGGGACGCTCGCTGAAGGAGCTGTGGACAGTAAGAAACATTCTGATAATGCTCACTGCTTCACTTCTGATAGAATCATTAAGATATGTGTTTGCGCTCTTCTCGTCAAAGGCATATTTCATCAGCGAGATGCTGCAGTGCCTCATGTCCATGGGAGTACTGGGATACGCGTATTACAGGATTTTTAAACTGGAAGGGATCTTTGCGTCAACCCTGCAGAAAGCCCTCAGCTCGAAGGCCGGCATCTTCACGGTGCTGGGACTTGCTTTTGGAAGCGTATTCGCGGTGCTGGTGAAGACCTTCCTCTCAGGATTCAGGCGCTTTGCCGCGTTCTCCCAGCTTACGGGAGTATTCATCATATGCCTTCTTGTGGTCATCTGCGGCGTCAGACTGTTCAGACCCGTGAAGCATATATTATTATTAAAGGATTGAAAAGGAGACCGACCATGAAGTATTCTTACACGACCAGCGGGACATGCTCGCAGAAAATAGACTTTGATTACGAGAACGGAAAGATCTCAAACATTAAATTCACCGGAGGATGCCCCGGCAATCTCAAGGCCATCTCCAAGCTTCTCGAAGGAGCGGATGCCCGGTACGTGGTGGATACCCTTTCCGGGAACCTCTGCGGAACCAGAGGCACCAGCTGCGCCGATCAGCTGGCAAAGGCGGTCAAGGCCGTTATGGAAAAGGAGGCGTAGTAAGTATATCTGTGCCGATATGTGAAGGACCGCATCACTGCGGTCCTTTATTATTATGCATTTTTATGATATGGCGGGCCTTAAGACTGTTAACCCGGCAAATCATAAACAAACGGAGCCTTCGTTTATTGTTTGTCGAA
>CADBPP010000080.1 GCA_902796565.1 uncultured Eubacteriales bacterium
CATCCGTAGCGGGTATGGGAATCGCTTCCGAGGATCATCTTTCCGCATCCGGCCAGCTTCTCCCTGGCGAACTGGTGGATCACCGCCTGGTTGGCGGGAACATATATGCCGCCGTACTTTTTCGCGGCGGAAAGGCCGAAGATATGGTCGTCCTCGTTGATGGTGCCGCCCACGGCGCACAGGCTGTTGTGGCAGTTCGTAAGAGCGTAAGGCAGCGGGAACTCCTTCATCCCCGACGCCCTGGCAGTCTGGATGATGCCGACATAAGTGATGTCATGGGATATCATGGCGTCATAGCGGATCTTCATCTTCCCCGGCGTATCAGATACGTCGTGGGCGCGCAGGATCCTGTAGGCCATGGTCTTATCCCGGCCCGATATCATCGATCTGTCGCAGTCCTTTGTCCTTCCCCCGGAAAGTATCACGGGGCCGTCACTTATCGTAAGCGCTCTCACTTTATTCCTCCGTCTGCCCGAGCTGTTTTCTCAGATGCTCCCTGGCCATTTTTATGTGTTCTATCATCGCTTTTTCCGCAGCCGGCTCATCCCTGAGGATCATGGCCTCAAGGATCCTTCTGTGCTCCGCCACCGAAGCGGCCGCCCTCTCGGGATCCTGGATGGCGCTCTTGCGGAATTTCTGGATCTTCTTGTGCAGGGGCATCAGGGTATCGTAGAATACCGCGGATCCGGAGAGACGGTACACCTCCCGGTGGAAGTCGTTGTCCATGGATTTGATCTTCTCCGCGTCCTCCCTTCCCAGGTAGAATTCCTGCAGATCCAGTATCTCCCCCAGATGGGAAAGCTCTTCTTCCGTGGCGTTGCGGGCGGCAAGAGCCGCGGCGAGGCCCTCGATGCGGACACGGATCTCATAGATGTTGTCCGCGTCCTCGGGACTTATGCCCACCACCACCATTCCCTTGGGCCTCTCTTCGATGAGATGCTCCTGCTCGAGCCTTCTTAAGGCCTCCCTAACAGGAGTGCGGCTGACCCCCAGGGTCTCGCTTATCCTTCCTTCGGTCAGTATCTCCCCTCTGGCGTAGACCCCCGTAAGGATGTCGTTCTCAAGATAGTCGAATACCTGGTCTGCCAGGGACACGCTTCTGTGGGTGATCATTTTCTGAGCCCTCCGTTCGTCAGTTTATCCACCATGTCGGTTATCTCCTTCTCGGAAAGGGTGCTGACCCTGCCGGTGGCATACTCGCCGTCTATCCACTGCTTCATCTTCAAGATGAGCTCATCCGTCTTTTTAAGCGCCCTGTCTCCCTCCAGGCCGTAATACTCGTTGATCCAGTAGGCTATGCCTGCGGAGCCGGAGGACTGTCCCAGCATGACGGAGGGCTTGCGGTTAAGAAGCTTCTGAGTGTCGAACACGTTGTAGATCTCCTCATCCTTCATAAGACCGTCGGCGTGGATCCCGGCACGGGTCATGTTGAAGGCGCTCCCGATGAAGGGGCTCATGGGAGGTATGTCGTAACCTCTTTTTTCGCGGTAGTAATCGGCGATCTCCGTGATCACCGTGGTGTCCATGCCGTCCAGGGATCCTCTGATGGAGGCGTACTGCATCACCATCTGTTCCAGGGGGATGTTTCCTGTCCTCTCCCCTATCCCCAGAAGGGTGCAGTTCACTGCGCAGGCGCCGTAGAGCCAGGCCGTGGAGGCGTTAGCCACCGCCATGCCGAAATCGTTGTGGCCGTGCCACTCAAGGCATTCGCTGGGAACGTCGGAATAATGCTGCAGGCCGTAGATTATGCCGGCCACGCTCCTGGGAAGGGCGGCTTCGGTGAAGGGCACGCCGTATCCCATGGTATCGCAGGCCCGGATCTTTACGGGAATGCCGGCGTCCCGGGACATGGCCATCAGTTCGTTCACGAAGGGGACCACGAATCCGTAGAAGTCCGCCCTGGTGAGATCCTCCAGATGGCAGCGGGGCACCACCCCTTCCTCAAAGGCCAGAGCGACGGTCTCCAGGTACTTTTCCAGAGCCTCCTTTCTGGTGAGCTTCATCTTTCTGAAAATGTGGTAGTCGCTGCAGGACACCAGTATCCCGGTCTCCTTCACGCCCAGGTCCTTGACCAGGGCGAAGTCCTCCTTGGAGGCCCTGATCCAGGTGGTTATCTCCGGGAAATCATATCCCAGGGCCATGCACTCCTCCAGGGCCCTGCGGTCCCGCTCGCTGTACACGAAGAACTCCGTCTGCCTTATGATGCCGAAGGGGCCTCCCAGACGGTGCATCATTTTGTAAAGGTCCACCATCTGCTCCACGCTGTAGGGTTCGGTGGCCTGCTGCCCGTCCCGGAAGGTGGTATCGGTGATCCATACCTCCTCGGGCATGCCTATGGGCACACGGCGGTGATTGAAGGGGGTCTTGGGGACCTCCTCGTAATTGAAGATATCCCTGTACAGGTTTGGTTCGGGTATGTCCTGCAGGGAATATTTATAGCTTTTCTGCTCCAAAAGATTTGTTCTGGATGAGATCTCAAGCATGTCTGTGTCCTCACATAATGGTATAATTGTATACAATTATACTCATATCTATTGTATATGTCAATATGTTGTGTTAGAATGTGCCCATGGATATAACACTGATAAGGGGCGACGGCATCGGCCCCGAGGTAATGGAACAGGCCGTAAGGATACTGAAGGAGACCGGAGCGGACCTTCAGTTCGAGGAATATGACGCGGGCATACCCGCACTGGAGAGGTGCGGAGACATACTGCCGGAGGAGCTGATGGAGTCGATCCGCCGCAACAAAGTGGCTTTAAAGGGCCCCATAACCACACCGGTGGGGGGAGGCTTCAGAAGCATCAACATAACCCTGAGGCAGGCCTTCGGGCTCTATGCCAACGTGCGCAGAGCCTTCAGCTACGAAGGGATCGATACGCCCTTCAAAAACGTGGACATACTCACCGTCAGGGAGAACACGGAAGGGCTCTACTGCGGCATCGAGGAAACACCGGATGAAGACACGGCGAAAAGCGTCAGGCTCATAACCAGGAAGGCTTCACAGAAGGTGATCCGCTACGCCTTCGAAGCGGCCCGCAAGCTCGGCAGAAAGAAAGTCACCGCCGCCCACAAGGCAAATATCCTCAAGGAGACTGACGGGCTGTTTCTGAGGGTGTTTTCGGACATCGCGAAGGACTACCCGGACATCATAAACGATACGGTCATCATAGACGCCTGCGCCATGAAGCTGGTGACGGACCCCGGGGATTTCGACGTCATCGTGACCACGAACCTCTTCGGTGACATACTTTCGGATCTTACCAGCGGTCTGGTGGGAGGCCTCGGGCTCACCTGCGGCAACAACATCGGGGATGACGCCGCCATATTTGAAGCGATCCACGGCAGCGCTCCCGATATAGCGGGAAAGAATATCGCCAACCCCTCCGCAGTGATCTGCGCCTCCAGCGAGATGCTGCATCACATCGGTTATGAGAAGGAAGCCCGGGCCGTGGAGGATGCCCTCAGAAAGACCTTCAGGGAAGGCAGATGCCTTACCGCCGATCTCGGAGGGAACGCCACCACGGCAGAATTCGCCGATGCGGTGATAAACAATCTCCGATAGATCCCGGCACGCCGGCCCGCCCCAACGGAAAGTGAAACGGAAAACGGATCGGTACACAGTACACAAAACAGGCGCTGCCCGCGGCAGCGCCTGTTATACGTCATGAGAGGCAAAGCTCTGAGTGCTTTTTTCTCCGATACACCGTAAGGACCGGTCATTATACCGGTCTGCCTGATCCCTCCAGGATCATCTCGGCAAAATAGGCGTATCTGAGAAAGAAACCGTCCTTCATGTGGGGCAGTTCGATATATATGTTGTCGTTCCTTCTGGAAAACAGCAGATTCGCTTCACCGGGTTCATACAGATAGCCCACTTCCCTGAGCTCCCTTTCCTTCAGACCGGTCACTATCCTGACGAAATCATCCTTTCGGGGCCCGGCATATCCCAGACCTATCAGATCCGCTTCCTCACCGTCCAGTTCGAACCGGAAGGCATCTTCCCTGCCGCAGTCATATTCCACGTAAAAGGCAAAGGAGTGATCCAACAGTCTTTTTCGCTTTTTACTGCTGCATTCCCTGAAATACGCCCACTTCTCAGCTATCCTCGTTTTCTTTTCCTCGCCCGGCATTGCCGCTCAGTACCTCCGCACATTCCGTTTTACGCTCAGTTTCCGCTGTCATCCGGCTGATCAGCATACAGAATCGTTCCAGCCATGGGAATACGATGTCTTCGCTGACATCAATACCGGTCTTCCCGAAGACGCTGCCGCTTAGAGCCTCTCGAGCCACACACAGAAGGAATCCGGCGTCATCCTTCAGCGTCTCCTCCCGCCACGGCATCTCATCCAGATCAAAACCCGCTGTTCCCGGAGCTATATCGTTGATGTCCCGAAGGTCCTTCAGGAAGGATATCAGTTCATTCTGATGCTCCGTCCTTTCAAAGCCCTCAGCGGAAACGATCAAAAGGTCCAGAAAACAGTCCGTTCCCTGATTGGACATGACGATCCATTCATCATTCGGGGACATTTTATCAAGCCTTATTATATTGCTCATAACTCCTCCAGGGGTCCGGTACGGCTGCGATGACCGCTCAGACAGCTCCTGCCATACCCCTCTGAGATATGATTATATCATAGGCAGAAGCTATTAATCCCAAATATGGAGAAAGAGGCGCTTGCGGAAAAGCGCCTCTTCTGTTCATCTTCAGTTCCCGGTCTTTCCCGGGAAGCTCTCCTTGTACTTTTCATCCTGCTCTCTGAAGTAGGCCTGAGTCTCTTCCCATGCCTTTATGACCCTATCGGTCATGCCCTCCTCGTAGATGTCTTCGTACGGGAAGCCCAGGATATATATGCCCTCATCCGTACGGGAGCCCTCCAGAGGTTTCGGGGGCCAAAGCATGAAATCCATCTCTTTGAATCCCACGCCCGCCGAATCCATGAGGTTTCGTATCTTTATCATGATCTTCGCGGCGTTTTCGGCTGACAGATCCGTGTCATTGACATATATGACGATCTTTCCCGCCTGGGCTCCGAGAGCACCGATGTCGTACTCCCCGTCACGGATCAGCTCCTCGGTTATCAGGGCGTAGGGCTTTACATCCGGATTCGCTGCATACTCCATGGAAGTGAACTCCAGGTCCCCGTAGGATATCTCGCACTCAAAGGGGAAGCCGGGGGAATCGAAAACATAATCCGCCGCCGCGCGGTATTCCCTATCCAGCCTCAATGCCGTATTGAGTCCCGAGAGCACGTAGTCAGCGTATGTATCCGTAATGAGCTTTCCGTTCATCCCCAGGTAAAGGGTAAAGCTGCTGTCGGGGCTCGCAGGAGAAATGATGTGGGCGTAGTAGCGGGTGGCCTTGAAATCATATCCCACGGATTCGATCTCGTAATCGGTCCCCGCATACTTTTCCTCCAGGTGCTTTTCGGCAGTCCTCTTCGCCAGGGCGCGGGAGACGGGATTGCCCATGAAGGCGTTCGCGAAGAAGAGCAGTATGCCCGTGAGGAAAAGCGCAATTACCGCCGCAGCAGCCTTAAGTATCTTTCTTTTCATTTCAGTTCTCCTCCTTCCTGAAGGCGAAATGCACAAGGCCCGCTATCACTGCCCCCGCCAGGGCAAAGGCTACATAGATCGCGCTCCATTCCAGCACACTGCCGAAGTTAAGCTTCTCGCTTCCCTGTATAAGGGGCAGAGCGTTTATCACGATCCTCATGGAGAAGATCAGTACGCTCACTTCCCACAGAGCGTTCCATCCGAAGATGAAATAACCGATGGCTCCCATGACGGGCATCAGGATGATGTTGAAGAAGATCCCGCTGCCCTCGGTCAAGCCGAGGCCGAAGAGGATGCCGAAGACCATTATCATGCCGAGAAAGCCCTTCAGCCTTCTCTTCACTTCCCCGAAGGCCTTCCCGGGGTCGGTTGGGGGAACAGTCTTTTCTTCGTAATGACTGCGGCACCCTTCGCAGGTTTTTATGTGCTCTTCTACGGCCTGAACGCTCTCCTCCCCCGCTATGCCGTCATTGACCAGCGGCATGAGGTCCATGCATACGCCGCAGCTTATCTCATTCATCTCTGATGTCCTCCTCTTCCAGCAGTTTTCTGATCCTCTCCTTTGCCCTGAAGAAAATGACCCGGGCGGAGCTATCGGAGATCCCTTCCCTGAGGGCAATCTCATGAAAGGAGTATCCTTCAAGGCGCATCATCATGACATTCCCGGCCCTCTGAGGCTGCTTTGCTATAAGATCCGTGATCCTTGAGGCGATAAGGCGTTCATCCCATTCATTCAGGCCGGCCTCATCCCCGGGGATCATGTACTCCTCCAGCATGACCCTCCGGACTTCGCGGCGGCTCTTTCTGAGGTATCTTATCCATCTTCTCCGGGCGATGGAAAAGAGCCATGTCTTCACGTCCGAATCTCCCCTGAAGGAGGCGATGCTCTTCACAGCCTCAAGGAACACTTCGGAGGCGAGATCCTCGGAAACATGGGCGTCATGCGTAAGGGAATAGAGATATCCGTAGATATCCCTGTAGTGATCTGAAAACATCTTTTCCAGCACCTTTCGCATCCCAAGCTCCTCTCACCATATATGTGCCCCCGGCAGGATGATCCGTTACACCAAAAGAAGATCTTTACCGAAAAAGGCTGCCGTAAGGACAGCTCTGTCCCCCGGCAGCCCCTCTGTGCCTGTCTTGCCTAACGTTCAGTCGCCTTCGCTCACAGACCCGCCGGAGCGTGCCAGAGCCAGCTTCTGGTCCCTTGTGAGTTTCTTAAGAGCCGCTTCTCTTCTGAGAGCGCTGCTTTTGTCCTCAAAACACTCTGTGTAAATGAGTTTCACCGGACGGCGGGAACGGGTGTAGCGGGCCCCTTCCCCGGCGTTATGCACTGCGGTGCGCCTTACGGGATCGGTGGTAAAACCGCTGTAGACGGTCCCGTCGGCGCATTCCAGCATATATGCGTAATACTTTTTGTTCTCTTCCATTTTCACGGATGAGGCTCTCAGCGCAAAAAGCCCTCGATTATCTTGGCTTCGGCTTCCTCTTCGGTAAGGCCCAGGGTCTGCAGCTTCATGATCTGCTCTCCCGCGATCTTTCCGATGGCCGCCTCGTGGATCAGGGCAGCGTCCTCGCTGTAGGCCTCCAGCTCAGGCACGGACAATACGCTGCCGTGGTCCGCTATGATGGCGTCGCACTCGCTGTGTCCCGTGCACCTGGTGTTTCCTATGAGTCGGGCACGGAAGCTCTGGCGGGAATTTCCCCTGGCGACGGAACGGCTCACCACGTCGGCTCCGCAGTCCTCTCCGTTGAGCTCCACCACGAAATCCGTCTCCGCCGTATCCTCATCGGCGGTCATGAGCTTTTCACGGATGACCAGCTTAGCGTTGGCCTCCAGCTTTGCCCTGGTCTTTCTCACGGTCTTCTCCACTCCCTGGATCTGGGTGGTATCCATCTCCAGATAGCTGCCCTCCGCAAGATACGCATCGGTCTCGGGATCGATGAAGCGGTTGGCCTTGGTGGCACCGGTGCCGATGTGTTTTTCCACATATTTCACCCTGGCGTTCTTTTCGATGAAGAAGCGGTGGATGCCGTTGTGGCGCGACTCCTCCTCGGTGATGGTGTGGACTCCGCATCCCGCGATAACGGTGACGTCGGCGCCTTCGCCGATATAGAAGTCATTGTATACCAGGTCATCCACCCCGGAGTGGGTGATGCAGGCGGGGATGAACACGTTCTCCCCCTTGGTGCCGGGCTTCACATGGATGTTGATGCCGGGCTTGTCCTCCTTGGCCTCGATGGTTATGTTCTCGGTGGATTTTCTACCGGCGCAGCCCCCGTCCTCGCGGATGTTGTAGGCCCCCTTGAATTCCGTACCGTCAAAACCCGAAACTATCTTTAAGAGATCCTTCGTCTCTTCCTTCACGTTGAATTCCTTCGTCTCTGTACTCATCAGAAAATCCCCTCCCTGGGCATCTCGCACATTTTACGGCAGCCTTTTCCTTCCAGCAGGGAAGGCATCACCTCGTCCTTGGGTCCGCAGGCGGTTATCTCACCGTCCGTTATCACCACCAGCTCGTCGGCTATGTCTATTATCCTCTCCTGGTGGGAGATTATGATCAGCGACCCGTTGAGGTTTTTCTGCATCTCCCTGAAAACGTCTATCAGGTTCGTGAAGCTCCACAGGTCGATGCCGGCCTCAGGTTCATCGAAGACCGTGAGCACGCTGTGGCGGGAGATGACGGATGCTATCTCTATACGCTTTATCTCCCCTCCCGAAAGGGTGCTGTCCACTTCCCTGTCGATGTAGTCGGTGGCGCAAAGGCCCACCTTCACCAGCACGTCGCACATGTCGGGACGGCTGAGGTTGTCCTTTGAGCTGAGGGCGATCAGGTCGCTCACAGTAAGGCCCTTGAATCTGACGGGCTGCTGGAAAGCGTAGCTCACGCCCCTGCGGGCCCTCTCGGTGATCCCCTCATCCGTTATGTCCTCGCCGTTGAGGATGATCTTTCCCGATGTGGGCTTGTAGATGCCGGCGATGAGCTTCGCCAGCGATGTTTTTCCGCTGCCGTTGGGTCCGGTGATCACCACCACCTTCCCGTCCGGTATCTCCAGGCTGACGTCACGGAGGACTTCTGTACCGTCCTCGGTGGTCCAGCTCAGGTTCTCGATCTTAAGCATTTGATAACCTCCTGTAATGACACGGCGGTATCCCGCCGTAAGTGATTATGTCGATCCTTTGCATCATTTGATCTCCTCAGAGGCTCTCACCCAGATGGGCAAGACCCGTTTCCATGACTTCCCGGACATGGCCGTCCTGCAGGGAATATATGACGCTCTTCCCATCCCGGGTGCTCTTCACCAGCTTGGACTGCTTCAGGATCCTGAGCTGATGGGAGATGCTGGACTGGGTGGCTCCCAGGGCGTCGGCGATATCGCAAACGCACTTGTCGCCGTGGGTGAGCATGCACAGTATGGAAAGCCTTGTGGGATCCGACAGATTCTTGAAGAAATCCGCCAGCTCGCCCAGCTTCACAGCGCAGGGCATCTGCCTGCACACCGCTGATTCGATGCATATGCATTCCTCAGGTAAATGTTCTGTCATTGTAAACCTCACAACATATGTTCATCTGTTCATAAGTATATATGATTTTGAGTTCTTTTTCAATATCCCGGCCTAATTTATCCTCTCTGAAGCGTTTTTTGAGGCAAAATTCCGGCCTTTTGCCGGCTGATATGCATCCAAACTGTATGGAAGAGCATGTTTAAAAGATATGGTGCCGGGAAAAGCTCCCGGAAAAGGAAAAAGACTGCCCCGAATGAGACAGTCTTTCTTGTTTTAAAACTAGTATCTGGTCTTTTCTTTGACCTTTGTGGCTTTTCCGACTCTGTCCCTGAGGTAGTAGAGCTTTGCTCTTCTTACCTTACCGAAGCGGGTCACTTCGATCTTTTCGATCTTCGGTGAATTGAGCGGGAATGTCCTTTCTACGCCTACGCCGTAGGAGATCTTTCTGACTGTGAAAGTCTCTCTTGCTCCGCCGTTCTGACGCTTGAGCACGATGCCTTCGAATACCTGGATTCTTTCCCTCTTGCCTTCAACGACCTTGACGTGTACTCTTACGGTATCACCAACGTTGAACTTGGGAAGATCGCTTCTGAGGTTTTCCTGTTCCACGAGCTTGATCAGATCCATTTTTGCGTGCTCCTCCTTCCTTACCAGACGTTCTTGTGTTCCTGTGCTAACAGAGGACCGTCGTACTAACCTGAAAAGTATATCACAGCATAACGCGTTTGCAAAGCATTTATACCCTTTATTTTTCGTTTTCCGTCTCGACCGACGGGCTTGAGCCCCCTACCCTGTAATGCAGAGCGCCTTCGGGGCATTCGTGGACACACGCTCCGCAGCGTATGCACTCCGCGCTGTCGGGATCCTCCGAGGGATCCGCCCCCATGCCGCATACTTCGGAACACCTGCCGCAGTGCGCGCAGGCTTCCCTGTCGAGCCCGATCCTGACAAGGGATACCCTGTTGAAAAGGGAGTAGAAGGCTCCCAGCGGACAGATATATCTGCAGAAGGGGCGGCAGATCTTCATGG
>CADBPP010000081.1 GCA_902796565.1 uncultured Eubacteriales bacterium
AAACCAATACACAATCAATACACGAAATCCATCTACAGAAAGGAAAACACAATGGAAAACACTACTCCCGAACTGAAACTTCAGACGACAGAACAGGATGATGTCATCCCCGTACTCACAGCTGAAGTCGTCCCCACTCTTGACATCGAGACCGTTATCAAGGATGCCAACACAGAGATCGCAAAGGTCGAGGCGACCCAGGTCGCAGAGCCCAGACTGAACGCCAAGGAAGAGGCGGTATGCCGTGAATTCGCCAAGAAGATCGACATCACCGACCAGACCATGGTGCTGCAGTACGGCGCCGGAGCCCAGAAGCATATCGCGAACTTCTCCGAGACCGCTCTGGAAAAGGTAAGAAACAAGGACATGGGCACCATCGGCGAGAGCCTCTCCGACCTGGTCGTCAACCTCAAGGGCTTCGACGGCAGCGAGAAGAAGGGCATCTTCGGATGGTTCCGCAGCTCCAGAAAGACCATCGAGAAGATGAAGCAGCAGTACACGAAGGTCGAAGCCAGCATCGACGACATCGTAGAGAAGCTGGAAGGACATGAAGTGACCCTGCTCAAGGACATCGCCATGTTCGGCAAGATGTTTGAGATGAACGCAGATTACTTCAAGGAGCTGACGATGTACATCGAGGCCGGCAAGATCGCCCTTGAGAATGCCAACGCCCACCTTGACGAGCTCAAGAAGAAGGCAGCGGAGACCGGTGCCACAGAGGACGCACAGGCCGCCAGCGACTACGCGAACATGATCAACCGTTTCGAGAAGAGACTGTATGACCTGGAGCTCACCAGGACCATTTCCCTCCAGATGGGCCCCCAGATCCGCCTGCTGCAGAACAACGACAGCCTGATGGCGGAGAAGATCAACTCTTCCATCGTCAACACCATTCCTCTCTGGAAGAGCCAGATGGTCCTCGCACTGGGACTTGAGAACTCCCGTCAGGCGATAGCGGCCCAGAAGGCAGTCACCGACATGACCAACGAGCTGCTGCAGAAGAACTCCGAGACCCTGAAGATGGGCACCATCCAGGCCGCGAAGGAGAGCGAGAGAGGCATCGTGGAGATCGAGACGCTGAAGAAGACCAACGCGGATCTTATCGAGACCATCGACACCGTTATCCAGATCCAGAACGAAGGAAGAGCGAAGAGGAAGGCCGCTGAGGCAGAACTGCAGAACATCGAAGCAGAACTCAAGACAAAGCTCTTAGAGGTAACCAAGAAATAATTTAAGGACATAAGGTGATTCTTATGGCAAAGGACAACAACAAAGCTGTATCAAAGCAGGAGATCCTGAAGCCGCAGGGGGCGGGCAAAGCCCGCCTCATCGCCATCATAATGGTGATCCTGGCGATCATCATCGGCACCAGGAGCTCCCTTATGGGACTGCGCAGTGAAGCTCTCAGCTACTTCACCGACGGGGATCCCGCTAACAAGCTTGACTACGGCATCCAGTACGATCTTGACGAAAGGGTCAAGTTCGCGAACCACATGATCACGGTGGCCAAGAGATACATCGGGGAGAACGACGCGTTCATCACCAATATCCTCAATGACTCGGCGAAGCTGCAGAAGGCGGCGGATCCCTCCGACAAGTTCAAATACAACGAACAGCTGGGCGCGGACTGCTATGCCCTCCTGGATTACCTGGACAAGCTCAACCTTTCCGGGTCTATTGATATCAATGAAATGGATATGGATCTTCTGGCTGAGGCATGGACCGACATGGAATCCGCCAATCAGAAGATGGGGCATTCATCCTACAACGCAAAGGCAAGGGAATTCAACCAGGTGCTGGAACAGTTCCCCACGAACATAACCAGGCTCATTGCCTTCGTAAAGCCCCTGACCCTGTTCGATTACTGATATGGCAGGAGGCAAAACAGTGATGAAAAGAATCAGTGCACTTCTCGTCGCGCTTCTTCTGATCCTGGCGCCCTGCGGCGCCCTGGCTGTTTCGTACGATCCTCCCAGTGAGGTCTATGTGGCGGACTATGCCAATGTCATCGACAGCGAGACCGAGAGATATATCATCGAAACGGGAAGAAAACTGGACGAAAAGACGGGAGCCCAGATAGTCATCATGACCGTCAATTTCGTGGACGGTGACTTCGAGGACTTCTGTTATGATATCTTTAACAGCTGGGGGATAGGCGATTCCGTAAAAAACAACGGGATCCTCCTGGTGATGAGCATCGGTGACCAGGACGCATACTGTCTGCAGGGAGCGGGGCTGGAAAAGGCCCTCACTTCCGGGATGATAGGCGATATGATGAATGAGTTCCTGGCGGACGATTTCTTTTCCGGTAATTATTCCGCAGGCGCGAGGCATATCTTCGACGCGTTCTGTGACTGGCTGTGCAGCTACTACGACGTCAGCCTTAACACGAACACGGCCCCGGTCAATGGGGCTCCGGTCAGTAACGGCGGCGGCAATAACGGGTATACAGTCCACGGTTCGGACGGCGGGAACGATACTATGTCCATAATCATGGGGATCATCGCTTTTGTCGTGATCCTGATAATCCTGATCATGGTCATAAGGCTGATATTCCGTCCCCGTTACCGCATATTCAACGGACATAATTACTACTGGAGCTATCACAGGCCCAGCAGCTATTATTCCAGCAACTCCTACGGGCCCAATACCTATTACATACCGGGATACAACCCCCACAGCTATCACAGCGGGACCACGTCGAGCAACAGCTCGTTCTGGTACGGGGGAGGGCATTCCCCGTCGGGTTCCGGCTACAGCAGCAGCCATTCATCCTCAAGCTACAGCTCGGGCAGCAATCATTCGGGATCATCATCCCATATCTCCCATGCCGGCAGTTCCCATTCCGGTTCCCACATCTCCCACAGCTCCAGCGGAGGCGGCAGCCATTCCGGAGGATTCGGAGGAGGCGGTTCCCGCGGCGGCGGATCCGGTTTCGGAAAGAGGTAGAAGGATTTCCATACGATAACATGACTAAAAGGCTTTCCCTTCCGGGAAGGCCTTTTTACGAGGGAAAGTGCCGATCTCCTTTTCGGCATGAAAACATAAGTTGACGAATGGGAAGAAAAGGGATATACTAATAAAAATAATCAAGAGCTCGCTGAGCCGTTTTAATGAGGTGTTATATGAACAAATTATGGCAGATGCTTGACGACCTGAAAAAGATGAACTGGGTTGAGCTGTCCCTTTTGATGGACAACGACAGCCCCTACTGGAGCGGCATGCCCGAGAACGCCGTGGAACTGGGCAACATCATATTCGACTGGGGCAATCCCATGCTGGAGTGCCAGATCATGCAGTTCAAGTTCCCCGGACAGTTCGGTACCCATGTTGACTTCCCCGCCCACTTCTGCAAGGGAGGCAATACCGCTGAGAGCTACGGCGTTATGGACGGCGTCTTCCCCCTCTGCGTGATCAATATCACGGATAAGGTAAAGGAAAACCAGACCTACTGCGTCACTGTCGACGATATCAAGGCTTATGAAGCCAAGTACGGCCCGATCCCCGACGGAGCATTCGTGGCCCTCAGGACCGACTGGTCAAAGAACTGGCCCGATATGGCTGCCATGTCCGGTACCGACGAGGAAGGCAACGAGAACTTCCCCGGCTGGAGCCTGGAAGCCCTCAAGTACATCTATGAAGAAAG
>CADBPP010000082.1 GCA_902796565.1 uncultured Eubacteriales bacterium
AATATATATTTGTATTATCACATGCTTTCCCGCAATTCATCTCGCCGCCTGCAGAGGCGGGAGACTTCTTGCTGCATGCTCGTTAAATTCAGGGAGGAATACGCCATTGGAAAAGACAGCAGCCCTTGAGCTCAGGGGAATAACCAAGACCTTCGGAGACGTGGTGGCCAATCACGAAATATCCCTTACGGTATACAAGGGAGAGATCCTGTCCATCCTCGGGGAGAACGGAAGTGGCAAGACCACGCTGATGAACATGATCGCGGGGATTTATTATCCTGACAGCGGCCAGATATTCGTTGACGGAAAGGAAGCGTCCATACACTCTCCCAGAGAGGCCTTCGATTACAGGATAGGAATGATACATCAGCATTTCAAGCTGGTGAATGTCCTTTCCGCTGCCGAAAACATCATCCTTGGCCTCAATGAACCCGGACGTTACAACCTGGAGAAGGCATCGGAAAAGATACGCTCCATAGCCTCAGCATACGGCTTCGATATCGATCCTGACAAGAAGATCTACGAGATGAGCGTGTCGGAGAAACAGACGGTGGAGATCGTCAAGGTCCTTTACCGCGGAGCAGATATACTTATTCTGGATGAACCTACAGCCGTCCTGACCCCCCAGGAGACCGACAGGCTCTTCACAGTCCTGAGGAAGATGAAGGATGACGGCAAGGCCATAATAATCATCACCCATAAGCTGCAGGAGGTCCTGTCCGTGTCCGACAGGGTGAGCGTCCTTCGCCAGGGCGAGTACATAGACACCCTCCTCACCAGGGACGCCACAGAGGAGAAACTCACAGAGATGATGGTGGGAAAAAAGGTGACTCTCAACATAGAACGCACAGAACCCGTCGACCCCGTCGACCGTCTTGTGGTGCAGGATCTGGGATGCATAAGCCGCGACGGCGTGGCTCTGCTGGATAACGTGTCCTTCAAGGTGAGGAGCGGGGAGATCTTCGGTATTGCCGGCATCGCCGGCAGCGGCCAGAGGGAGCTTCTGGAAGCCATCGCCGGACTGCAGAAGGTGCAGACGGGGGATATATATTATCACGATCCCACCAATGGCAGGATAGAGGATCTGAGAGACATGACACCGAGGCAGATCAGAGATCTGGGCATCAGGCTCTCCTTCGTGCCGGAGGACAGGCTGGGCATGGGCCTGGTGGGAAACATGAACATCACGGACAACATGATGCTGAGAAGCTACCGAGCCGGCAGGGGCATTTTCCTGGAGAGGAAGGAGCCCTACGATCTGGCTGAGCGCATCATCAGGGAGCTGGAGGTAGTCACACCGGGAGTCAATACCCCTGTAAGACAGCTTTCCGGAGGAAATGTACAGAAGGTGCTGGTGGGCAGGGAGATCGCCGCGTCACCGACGGTGCTCATGGTCGCCTATCCCGTCAGGGGACTGGATATCAATTCATCCTATACCATCTACAGGCTGCTCAACGAACAGAAGAAAAAGGGAGTGGCGGTCATTTTCGTGGGAGAGGACCTGGACGTGCTGCTGGAGCTGTGCGACCGGATAATGGTCATAGGCAGCGGCCGTATCACCGGTATCGTGGACGCGAGGACCGCGACGAAGGAGCAGATAGGGCTTCTGATGACATCTCAGAAGAGAAGGGAGCAGCAGGATGCATAAAAGTGAATCACATGAACCCCTTTTCCATATAGTCAGACGGGATCACGTTACGTTAAAGCATTCCGTCGCGGTAAGAGCCGCAGCCGTCATACTGGCCCTGCTGGTGTGCGCGCTGGTATTCTTCCTGCTGACGGGAAAGAGCCCGCTTCAGTTCTATTCGGCCATGATAGACGGAGCCTTCGGTACCACGAGGAGGATATGGCTTCTTATATATAAGACAGCCATACTGCTGTGCATATCCGTGGCCGTGACGCCGGCATTCCGCATGAGGTTCTGGAACATCGGAGCTGAAGGACAGGCCCTTGTGGGCGGTCTTGCATGCGCTTCCGTCATGTTCTATCTGGGAGGAAAGGTCCCCAATCCCGTGCTCTGGATACTGATGTGCGCCGCGGCGATAGCGGCGGGCATGGTGTGGGCACTGCTTCCGGCCCTGTGCAAAGCGAGATGGAACACGAACGAGACCCTTTTCACCCTCATGATGAATTACGTGGCGACACAGCTGGTGTCTTTCTTCATAAACACATGGGTCAAGAGCGGTTCGGGGACACTTCCCCCCATGGCCAACTACGGTCTGCCCACTCTGGGGAACGCCTGGATCCTCAACATCATAGTCGTGGCGATCGTCACCGCCGTGATGTATATCTATCTGTTCTATTCCAAGCACGGTTATGAGATAACCGTGGTGGGAGAGAGCGAAAACACAGCGAAATACATCGGCATCAATGTTCCTACCGTGATCATAAGGACCATGCTCCTTTCCGGAGCGTTATGCGGGCTCACCGGACTGCTGGTGGTGGGCGGTACAAACTATTCAATAACCACCACAGCGATCGGAGGGCAGGGCTTCACCGCCATCATGGTCTCATGGCTCGGAAAGTTCAACCCGCTGTACATGGTCATGACGGCATTTTTGCTGTCATTCCTTTCGAGGGGGGCCGTCCAGGTATCCACCGTATTCAAGATCAACGATTCCATCTCCGATATAGTCACCGCTGTGATACTGTTCTTTATAATCGGATGTGAATTCTTTATCAACTACAGGATCGTGCCCAGGCACGCAAACACGGAGAAGGGAGGCACAAAATGAGGATAGTATCATTTCTCGTAAGCGCAGTCAGAGTGGGCATGTCATTCCTGCTGGGCTCTACGGGAGAGACCATCACGGAAAAGAGCGGCCACCTCAACTTGGGAATACCCGGAATCATGTGCGTCGGCGCCGCCTTCGGATGCATCACCGAGTCTTTTTATGTCACGTCCTGCGGGGGCATTGACAATGTGAACAATTTCCTGGCGGTCCTGCTGCCGATCCTGGCGTCCTTTGCCGGCGGCGGTATGATGGGACTGCTGTACAGCTTCCTTACCGTCAGCCTCAGGGCAAATCAGAATGTTACGGGCCTTGCCCTTACCACCCTTGGCAGCGGTCTTTCGAACTACATGATCGCCCAGGTCTCCGGTTCATCCTACGCCCAGGCCAGCAAGATCTTCACGAGGGGACTTGCCGTGGCGGATCGGTTCGGAGTGTTCGGAAGGCTCGTTCTGTCCTACGGACCGCTGGTCTATCTTGCGATAATCATCGCGCTGGCCGCGTCCTGGATGCTGACCCGCACCAGGATCGGGCTCAACCTCAGGGCGGTGGGAGAGAATCCCGCCACCGCAGATGCCGCCGGCATCAGCGTGACCCGCTACAGGTATGTCGCCACCGTCATCGGCAGCGGCATAGCCGGTATCGGAGGACTGTGCTACATCATGGACAACCTCAACGGAGGCTGGGAATATACCATCGACGCCATAGGATGGCTGGCCATAGCCCTGGTCATCTTCACATTGTGGAAGCCGAATATCGGCATCATCGGCTCGATCGTATTCGGAGCCTTCTATGTGGTATCCAGCTACATAACAGGCGTCAGCTTCAACTTCAAGGCGATCATCAAGATGCTCCCTTACGTCATGACGCTTATAGTGCTGGTGTTCACCAGTTTCGCCCGCAGAAAGGAGAATCAGCCACCGGAAGCGCTGGGCCTCCCGTATTTCCGCGAGGACAGGTAAAATTTAATGATTTTTCAGGCACACAACCGCATCGAGTGTGTTAATATAGACGAAATATTTTCGGAGGAGAAAAATGGCAACCTTTATCAACGAACCATCCCATACCTTTAACGAGTACCTGCTGATCCCGGGCTATTCATCCAGTGAATGCGTACCTGCAAACGTTTCCCTTCGTACGCCTCTGGTGAAGTACAAAAAAGGCGAACAGTGCCCCCTTATGATGAACATACCGATGGTATCCGCCATCATGCAGGCAGTGTCAGGGGACCGTCTCGCTGTGGCCCTCGCGACGGAAGGAGGCGTGTCATTCATCTACGGCTCCCAGTCGATAGAGGATGAAGCCGCAATGGTCAGCAGGGCAAAGTCCTACAAGGCCGGCTTCGTGGTGAGCGACTCGAACGTGACACCGGAGTCCACCCTGGCGGACGTGATCGCCCTTACCTCCAGGACAGGGCATTCCACCGTCGCGGTGACCGAGGACGGCACCGGCACGGGGAAGCTTCTTGGCATCGTGACCTCAAGGGACTACAGAGTCAGCAGAATGGATCCGGGAGAAAAGGTCAGGACCTTCATGACTCCCTTTGAAAAGCTCATATGGGCAAAGGAGGGGACTTCCCTGAAGGAAGCCAACGACATCATCTGGGACCATAAGCTGAATTCCCTTCCCATCATATCCGAGGACGGGAAGCTGTGCTACATGGTCTTCAGGAAGGACTATGACTCCCATAAGCAGAATCCCAACGAGCTGCTGGACGCCCACAAGAGATATATCGTGGGTGCAGGAATCAATACCAGGGATTACGAGGAGAGGATCCCGGCCCTGCTGGAAGCGGGCGCTGATGTGCTGTGCATCGACTCCTCCGAAGGTTTCACCGACTGGCAGAAGTTCACGATTGCCTGGGTAAGGGAGAAATACGGGGATACAGTCAAGATCGGAGCGGGAAATGTGGTGGACGCCGACGGTTTCCGTTTCCTGGCGGAATGCGGTGCCGATTTCGTAAAAGTAGGCATCGGCGGAGGCAGCATCTGCATCACAAGAGAAACGAAGGGCATCGGCCGCGGACAGGCCACGGCCCTGATAGACGTCTGTGCCGAGAGGGACCGCTATTTCGAGGAGACCGGCATCTACGTGCCTGTATGCTCCGACGGAGGCATAGTATACGATCATCACATCACCCTGGCTCTGGCCATGGGCGCGGATTTCGTGATGCTGGGAAGATATTTCGCCAGATTTGACGAATCTCCCTCCAACAAGGTGAGCATCAACGGCACCTACTACAAGGAGTACTGGGGAGAAGGCAGCGCAAGAGCCCGCAACTGGCAGCGCTACGATCTCGGCGGGGACGCGAAACTCTCCTTCGAGGAAGGCGTGGATTCCTACGTGCCTTACGCAGGAAGTCTCAAGGACAATGTGGCCATTTCCCTCTCCAAGGTCCGCTCCACCATGTGCAACTGCGGTGCGCTGACGATCCCTGAGCTGCAGAAGAAGGCCAAGCTTACTCTGGTATCCTCCACTTCCATCGTGGAAGGCGGCGCCCATGACGTCATCCAGAAGGACAGCTCGCCCGTCATCAAGTGAGTCTGATAAACGATCAAACAAAAAAGGCCGTAAGGCCTTTTTTTGTTACCGGTATGTCTGTACGATGCTGTTGTAGCTTTTTACCAGCTCCTCCAGCAGGTCGAAGCGGGTGAAATCCTTCGGATAGGCGATGTTTATCTCCCGTACCATGCTGAGGTTTTCCACAGGCAGCGCGACGATCTTTCCCTTTTTGAGCTCATCCAGGCAGGCGCTTTTTGCCAGGATGGAGACGCCGAAATCCGAGCGGATCAAATCCTTTATGGTGGCTATGTTGTCCACTTCCAGGATCACGTTGAAATCATTTATGTTCATGTTGTTGCTCTCGAGGTGGCTGATGAACAGGTTCCTGGTGCCGGAATTCGGAAGGCGCAGTATCATCCGTTCCTTCCTGAGTTCGCTGAGGGTCACGATGCTCTTTTTCGCCAGGGGATGGTTCGGTGAGACCGCAAGCATCAGACAGTCGTTGTCGAGGCAAATGTAACGTATGTTGTCATCGCGTATCCTGCCTTCCACGATCGCGATGTCTATCTCATAGGTGCGCAGCATGGAATAAAGATTGTTTATACTGTCGGTGATCATTTTTATGTAAACTTTCGGATTCTGGCTGCAGTAACTGGCGATGGCCCTGGCGATGGGGTTGCTCTCCGCGGTGTGGGTCACTCCCACCGTCATATGTGTGGTCAGGCTCGTGCCGTCCTCTATGCTCTGCCTGAGCCCGGTATAGATTCCCGTGAGCTTTTTAGCGGCCTTTATCACTTCTTCTCCCTGGGTGGTAAGCACAAGTTTTCCCTTTCCCCGGTCAAAAATCGCCACTCCCAGCTCATCCTCCAGCGCTTTTATGTGCTGGCTGACCGCAGGCTGTGAAATGCCGAGTTCCGATGCTGCGGAAACGAAGCTTCCGCACTCGTTCACTTTAAGAAGCGTGTAGACTTTGGGATCTATCATGACAACCTCCGGATAAGTATTGCTTATATGCACTCCCTTAAAGATAATGTGCATTTATGTACCGATAATAGATTATATCCGCAAAGCCGGGGTTGTCAAGAGCGGAAAAGAGCCTCGGAGCGGTTTTTCTCCGCAGAAGCTGAAATTTCAGGCTCTTTTAAAAATTTGCCCGCATTAATAGTATATAAAGATTTTTTCCTGTATAATGAAACTGACGGACTCCATCAGAGGTCTGTCGGGGAGATAAACAATGGTACGCAAATTTTTAGGATGCGCTTTTATGAGCTACATCATAGGAAGCATTAACCCGTCCCAGATCCTGGGAAAACTGCACGGACACGACATGCGCAAGGAGGGCTCGAAAAACGCGGGTGCCTCAAATGCATATATCCTCATAGGAAAGAAGGCCTTTTTCATAGTGGCTGCCAGTGATATTTTCAAGGCATGGCTGTGCTGGAAGCTCACCGCATATTTCATTCCTGAATACGCGTTCTCAGGTGTTTTCGGCGGGCTCTGCTGCACACTGGGCCATATGTTCCCGATTTTCATGGGATTTGACGGTGGCAAGGGATTCGCCTGCCTCGGCGGGATGATAATGGCGTTCTCGCCCTGGGCGTTCATCATCCAGCTGGGCATAGCCTTCGCGATATTCTTCCTCCTGAAATACCTTGTGTTCGCCACCATACTTTCATCCGCTCTCTTTACCGGCATCTACTGGTACTTCACCCGTGACGGCATAGGAACGGCGATGCTGGGGGGCATGACCGTGCTGATAGCCCTGAAGCATTCTGAGAATTTCAGAAGGATAAAGGAAGGCAAGGAAGCCACTTCAAGATACCTGGGACACCAGGACGAGGAACTCAAAAGAATGGGCTACAAATAGAGCATCAAAAGAGCTGCTTTGCAAAAAAGCAGCTCTTTTTTTATCTGATAATATGTTATCTACAAAGCAGGTCCCGGGGAGCGTCATGCTTCTGTCATCGTCAAACCTCCTCCACTCCGTCCTCGGTAAAGTTCAGGACTCTGTCGCATATCGACAGTGCTGCGCTTCTGTGGGTCACGATGATGACGGTCCTGTCAGTAAGGGTCCTCAGGTTTTCGAGAAGCCTCTGCTCGGTGCCCGCGTCCAGTGCGCTGGTGGCTTCGTCCAGCAGCAGGATCGGCGAATCGGAAAATATTGCCCGGGAAAGTGCGATGCGCTGCATCTGTCCCTCGGAAAGCCCCGTTCCCCTTTCTCCCAGAGTAAGGTCAAGATCGTTGACGAATTCATCTGCGCAGGCTATCTCCAGGGCCCTTCTGAGTCTTTCTTCATCCGCGGCTTCCGACGGGGACGCAAAGGAGACTATCTCCCTTATGGTCCCGTTCATCAGGGCGTTTCCCTGGGGCACATAGGCAAACAGGCGCCGGTAGTATGAACTCAGCTCATTTCCGTCTATGTAGCGCTCGCCCTGTTCCAGGGGATACATGCACATCAGAAGCTTGAGCACGGTGCTTTTGCCGGATCCGCTGTGACCGGTGAACGCCACCGTCTCACCTTTTCTTATCTCAAGATCCAGCCCCTCCAGCGTCACTCCCGGCTCCCCATCATCCCGGGGACTGTATGTGAAGCAGGCCTGCCTGAGGCCAAGGGCGTGAAAATCATGTTCGTAATAATCTCTCATTGCGCAGGAGTCCGCCACGATGCCGTCACCGGCGTAGGACTCCGCCTCCATAAGCCTTTCTGCGCTGGCTGTCATGGCATACCACCGGGGAAGATACCCGCTGATGTTCGCGAAGGGCGTCTGGATCTGCCCGATCAGCTGCATCACAGCGGTAAGGGTGCCGTAGCTTACTCTCCCCGTCATTATGCCCCAGGCGCAGTATACCACTCCGAGAAGATACAGGCCCTGCATGGCGGCGCTGAAGCCTGTGTTTGCTATGTTGGAGAAAAGGTTCCGCTTCATCCTCGCGGCCTTATGCTCCGACATGGCTTTTCCCGCCCCGGACATGGTCTGTTCCTCGGCGGAGAAAGCTTTTATCAGCATCAGGTTCGATATCCTCTCCTGCAGGAAGATCCTGAGCCGCCCGTCGCTCTCCTGGATGTCCTTGTGAAGGCGCTTTAATACGCCGCGGAAGGAGCACGTAACTATGATAAGAAAGATCCCTGCCGGAATGAGGACATAGGCGAACCAGCGGTCAAGGACGATGATCATCACCAGAGCGGACACGAGACGGATTACGGTGCCGAATAGTCCCGGGAGTATCTCGATGGCTCCGGCGGATACCACCGTGGTGTCATTTGTGAGGCGGTTAAGCCATTCCGCAGTGTGTGTCGACGCCACAGCGGAATAATCCCTGCTGAGGATGTTTTCCAGCAGTCTCGCTTTAAAAGTGTTCTCGATGTCGGCTTTTCCCAGTTCCCTGAGCCAGCGTACCGCCGCGCTGAATGAAAGCTGCAGCACCACCAGTATAATGATGCGGATCACGTTCAGGCGGAACAGTTCGACATCACGGGAAACAGCGCTGTCCACGATGGCGCGAAGGAACAGGGCATACAGGACCCCTGTGGCCCCCGAAATGCCCTGGATAAGAGTCAGCGCGAGGATGTATCCCTTCCTGCTCCCTGTGACGTTCCAAAGCCACTTAAGGGTGCTTTTTCTTCCCATTTCACCGTTCCTTTCGAAGTATCCTTTTCAAAAGTGGCAGGATACCCATCTTCCGGGCGCATTTCACCGCCGCCCGTCTGAAATATACTGCGGCCTTCCTCAGCGGATAGATCGCGGTCCACAGCCGTGAATATAACCTGTAGCCCGGCTCCGCCACATCGTGGCTCACGCCGCCCCTCTGAAAACCTGTCAATACCCCAATGACTTCGCTGTCCGGCACCCTCTCCGTTACGTAGGTGTTGTCGCCCCGGATGAGGTAGCCCTCCTCGCTTACACCTATGACTCTGTGCAGCACATAGCTGTCGCCTCTCCTGTACAGAGCGACGTCATATTTCCTAAGCGCCGAGGCAGCCGGCTCTATTATCACCAGGTCCCTGTTCTGCCGCAGCATGGGATTCATGCTGACGCCCTTTATCCTGTATACGAGCCTGCCGTCCCTCTCCAGCAGTTCCTCAAACGAAGTCATTCCGTTATGGCGCCGATGCCCCTGAGAGTCTCGATGATCCGTTCGACGTCGGAAGCGATGGTCTCCCTGGGAGCGTCATATTTCCCGCACATTTCATCGATTATCTTTTCGGGGCTCGTTTCCTCTTTCAGGCAGTTCACTATAAAGGCTGCGGTCTCGTTGCTTCGCACGATGCCGTTGAATGATCCCGCGCCCACGGGGACCAGGAATTGGGTGTCGTCTATGTCCTGGGTGATGAAATCGTCTTTAAGCTTCATGGATCGATTGCTCCTTTTTCATGATATTTGCCCGTTCATTCCTCTCCAGGCCGTCATCGCCGCCTCAGGCGACATATTGCAGCCCAGCCGGTACAGATCCACACTGTCCAGAAGGACCTTTTCCAGTTCCATTATACGGATCATCCTCACGGGGTCGGAGGAACGGTAGATCTGTTTTATTATCACAGGGAAGGCGTCAGCCTTTCCCATCCTTTCAATGTGGTTCGTCTCATCCCTGGTGAGCCATATGACGGCCTTCAGGGGAGCCGAAGCGTTTCTGGAGAGATGGTGCTTTCCATCCCATGGGGTACCGTATACGGTGGGAGTGCCTCCTGCGATACGGATCAGGGGTTTGTCATCGTTTATCATCGTGACCCTATCCCCGAAGAGCTCTCTCCAGAGCCTGGCGTGGGTGCTCTTCCCGGTCCCGCTGGCAGCGGTGAATACATATCCCTCGCCATCCATGCACAGCGCGGAGCCGTGCATCAGAAGGACACCGTGTTCCGTCATTTTTTCGGCGATGAGCTCATGAATGGCATTGTTTTCCAGAAACCTGTCGGAATAGGAGCGGGCCGGGATGCCCCCGGCTTCATTCATGAGGTCGAAATTGGTCTGCATCCTCCTGAGGTCTTCATCAGTGGGCTCCACGGTGAAAAGGGGGGCCCGCTCAGACAGATAATCCTTCAGAAAGTCCCTGTTCGCTGTGAATCTGCATTTTATCCGGCAGGGGACGCCGGCGAGTTCCACGACAAAGTCCTCCACTTTATCCTCCACCGCCTTCAGTACGCACCCGCCGGCGGAAAGGAACGCACGGTCCTTTCCGCTGCGGTATGCTGTTTAATCAATTATACACGAGCATCGCTGCATTTTAACAAAAAGGGCGGGGAAAACCTTTCCTCACCCTTTGTAAATACTCTTTTGTATCGGCCCGGCCTCAGTTTTTCCTGAAGAACTCCGCCGCGGACTCGAACAGATGCATGTTGTAGACGCCATCCACGTTGCGGTAGAGGTTCCGGCCGATCCTTTCGGCGTGGCCCATCTTCCCGAGGACCCTTCCGTCAGGGGAAGTTATGCCCTCTATGCTCCATACAGAACCGTTCGGATTGTATGTGAGATCGCTGGCCGCGTTTCCGTCGCAGTCGGCATACTGGGTCGCTATCTGACCGTTGCGTGCAAGCCTCTGAAGCATCTCGTCGGAGGCGACAAAGCGTCCCTCTCCGTGGGATACCGGTACAAGGAAGGTGTCACCGGTACTGAGTTTCGCGAACCATGGCGACAGGTCGGAGGCTATCCTTGTACGGACGATGCCCGAATGATGCCTGGCCACGGTATTGAAGGTAAGGGTCGGGCTGTCCGGCTCGGGATCCACTATCCTGCCGTAGGGGACCAGGCCCAGCTTTATCAGCGCCTGGAAGCCGTTGCAGATGCCCAGCATGAGGCCTCCCTTCACATCCAGCAGTTCTGTGACCGCGTCCTTTATAAGGGGATTGCGGAAGAACGCAGTAATGAATTTCGCGCTTCCGTCGGGTTCGTCTCCGCCGGAGAATCCTCCCGGAATGAAGACCGCCTGGGAGTCCCTGATCCTCTCAGCGAAACTGCGGGCGCTGCGGGATACGTCCTCGCTGGTCATGTTGTTGATAACGAAGATCTCTGCTTCGCACCCTCCGTCCTCCGCTGCTCTGGCGCTGTCGTATTCACAGTTCGTTCCCGGGAACACGGGGATAAGGATGAGGGGCTTTGAAACGGTCACGTTCGGTGCGGGGTAAGGGATGCTCCTTACGAAGGTGACATTGTCGGGCGTTTCGTCGAAGGTCGCGCTGCTGCCGTACACTCCGCTGAGCTTATCCTCGCTGATGCCGCAAAGCTCCTTCACGCTGACTCTTTCGTTTTCAAATGTGATGAATCCGTCATCCGTGACCGTGCCGATCGCATCGTCGTCACGGATCCCGGGAGCGCATTCAAGGATGAAAGCGCCGTATGCCGGGGCGAACAGTTTCTCCCTGTCAAGACCTGTGAGGGAGGCGCCCATCATGTTTCCGAAGGCCATCTCCATAACGCTCACTGCTATCCCTTCGCTTCCCGGTGTCCTGCATGAGACAGCCTGGCCGCTTCTCAGAAGAGAGGTCACATCGGAAAAGACCTGCCTTAAGCTGTCAGCGTCGGGGAGACCGTTCTCATCCTTATCCGCTTCGATCAGGATGAGCTTGTTGCCGGAATGCTTGAGCTCAGGCGATACGATATGCTGTGCCTTTTCGGTGCATACGGCGAAGGATATGAGGGCAGGGGGCACATGAAGATCCTCGAAGGATCCGCTCATGGAATCCTTGCCTCCGATGGCGGCTACCTTAAGATCCAGCTGGGCCTTCAGCGCCCCGAGGAGCGCTTCCATGGGCTTTCCGAAGCTCACACTGTCGGTGGGTTTCTCAAAATATTCCTGGAAGGACAGATAAACATCCCTGAATTCGGCGCCTGTGGCGATCAGCCTGCAGACCGAATCCACCACGGCGAGATAGCTCCCCAGGTAGGGGCTCCTTTCCGTGACGTACGGGTCGTATCCCCATGACATCACTGAACAGTCCTGGGTATGGGAGGCTCCCACCGGGAAGAGATGCGCCATGGCCTGGATGGGGGTGAGCTGATATTTTCCTCCGTAGGGCATGAGCACCGTCCCAGCTCCGATGGTCGAATCAAAACGGTCCGACAGGGCCTTTCTGGAACAGACGGAGAGATCGGACGCACGGCTGCGCAGGAGCTCGCTGAAGCTGCCCTCCGGGAGCACGGGCTCCGCCGCGGCTCTTGAAGTCACAGCGCTGCGGTGCTTCGGGGCGCCGTTGGTGTCAAGGAACGAGCGGGCGATATCCACCACCCTCTGTCCCCTGTAGCGCATGATCAGTCTTTCGTTGTCCGTCACCACCGCCACCGGAGTGGCTTCCAGGTTCTCATTTCTGGCAAGATCCAGGAATGTCTGCGTATCCTTGCCCTCGACGACCACGGCCATCCTCTCCTGGGATTCGGAGATGGCGATCTCCGTGCCGTCCAGTCCTTCATATTTCACCGGGACGCGGTCAAGATCTATGAACAGTCCCTCCGCAAGCTCCCCGATGGCGACGCTCACTCCTCCCGCTCCGAAATCGTTGCAGCGCTTTATCATGAGCGAAGCCCTGGGATCTCTGAAGAGGCGCTGGAGTTTTCTTTCCTCAGGGGCGTTGCCCTTCTGGACTTCAGCCGCGCATGTCTCCACAGAATGGGATGTATGGGCCTTTGATGAGCCTGTTGCTCCTCCGATACCGTCACGGCCCGTCCTGCCTCCCAGCAGTATCACGGTGTCTCCGGGGGCCGGGCGGGAACGGACGACGTTCCTCTCCGGCACCGCGGCTATGACAGCTCCGGTCTCCATGTGCTTGGCCACGTAGCCCGGATGGTACAGCTCGTGTACGATGCCGGTGGCTATGCCTATCTGGTTTCCGTAGGAGGAATAGCCCCTGGCCGCTTCCGTGACCAGCTTTCTCTGGGGGAGCTTTCCGGGTATCGTCTCGCTTACGGGCACCGTCGGATCCGCCGCGCCCGTAAGGCGCATCGCTCCGTAGATATATGCCCTGCCGGAGAGGGGATCCCTGATGGCTCCGCCGATACAGGTGGCCGCGCCGCCGAAGGGTTCTATCTCCGTGGGATGGTTGTGGGTCTCGTTTTTGAACATAAGGAGCCAGTCCTCGCTGACGCCGTCCACCTCAATGGGGGCCTTGATGCTGCAGGCGTTTATCTCCTCGGATTCGTCCAGTTTGGTGAGCACTCCCCTGAGTTTAAGGTATTTTGTCGCGATGGTCGCCATGTCCATCAGGCAGACGGGCTTTCTGGATCCGACTTCCTTACGGATGCGCAGATACTCCTCGAAAGTCTCCCTGTGGGCCTTCTCCCCGAAGGCAACCTTGTCGATGACGGTGGAGAAGGTGGTATGGCGGCAGTGATCCGACCAGTAGGTGTCTATGAGTTTGATCTCCGTGACGGTGGGATCCCTCTTTTCCGAGGCGAAATACTCCCTGCACATCCGGAGATCGTCCAGGTCCATGGCGAGTCCCATGGAGGCTATCATGTCTTCGAGGGCCGCGTCATCCATGGCGGTAAAGCCCGCCAGCCTTTCCACGGGTTCCGGCTCGGGATACACTGCTTCGAGACTGTCGGGAAGTTCCAGGGAAGCCCGGCGGGAGTCCACAGGGTTGATCATGTAGTTCACAACGGACTCGAAGGCCTCGTCTCCGATGTCTCCGTAAAGGAGGTATACCGTCGCGCAGTGTATGATGGGACGTTCCTTCTGGGAGATGAGCTGAATGCACTGCTGGGCTGAATCCGCCCTCATATCGAACTGTCCGGGCAGGTATTCGGTGGCAAAGACCCTGTCCGCGTCGGAAGTGTCCAGCTCCCGGTACACGTTGTCTACTTGGGGCTCTGAGAACACGGTGTCCACCGCACCCTCAAAAGTTTCAGCGTCTATGCGGTCCGCGTCATAGCGGTTAATGATCCTTACCCTTTCCAGTCCCTGTGTGCCGGCAAGACCCTTCAGATCCTCCAGCAGTGATACGGCATTGTGGGAATACTCCTCTTTTTTCTCGACATATATCCTGTAGACCATTATTTTCCCCCCTTTGCCTTAAGAGCTCTGGCACCGATGTCATTGCGCCAGAATGCGTTGGCGAAGCTGACTCTCTTTACTCTGGCGTACGCTTTTTCGATCGCCCCGGCGAGGGTAGCATCCCTGGCGGTGACTCCCAGGACCCTGCCTCCGTCCGAAAGCAGCCTGCCGTCGGATATTTTCGCTCCGGCTATGAACACATCCTCGGAGATATCCTCGGGGATGGTGATCTCAAAGCCCTTTTCGTAGGATACCGGATATCCCTCGGATGCCATGACCACGCAGCAGCAGGAGTCGTCGGAAAACCTGACATCGCATTCCGAGAGGGTCCCCTCTGTGACATGCATCATAACGTCCAGCAGGTCGCTCTCCATCAGGGGCAGTACCACCTGTGTCTCCGGATCGCCGAAACGGCAATTGTATTCAATGACCTTCGGACCTTTTTCGGTGAGCATGAGCCCGAAGTAGAGGCAGCCGCGGAAGGTGCGGCCCTCTGCGTTCATCGCCTTCATGGTGGGGATGAAGATCTTCTCCATGCATTCCGCTGCGATCTCAGGCGTATAATAGGGATTCGGGGCCACTGTGCCCATCCCTCCGGTATTGAGGCCCTCATCGTTGTCCAGTGCCCTCTTGTGATCCATGGAGGAGACCATCGGAATCACGACGTTGCCGTCGGTGAAGGACAGAACCGACACCTCCGGCCCGGTCAGAAATTCCTCTATGACTACCTTTGTGCCGGACTCGCCGAATTTTTTGTCCTCCATCATGGAGATGACGGCGTCCCTGGCCTCCTTATCGGTCTGCGCTATGATGACCCCTTTGCCCAGGGCGGGACCGTCCGCCTTGATGACTATCGGCGCGGGGTGTCCCTTAAGGTAGCGCAGTGCCTCGGCGCAGTCCGTGAAGGTCTCGTATTCCGCGGTGGGAATGCCGTACTTCTTCATCAGTGTCTTGGAGAAGATCTTGCTTCCCTCGATGATCGCGGCGTCCTTTACGGGCCCGAAGCAGGGTATGCCTTCGGCGTTCAGCGCGTCGACGCATCCCAGGATGAGGGGATCGTCCATTGATACCACCGCATAATCCACGGCGTTCTCCTTTGCGAAGCGGGCGATGCCCTCGATGTCCGTTGCCTTGATGGGGATGCATTCCGCGTCAGCGGCTATCCCTCCGTTTCCCGGCAGAGCGTAGATCTTCTCCGCCAGGGGACTGAGCTTTATCTTCTTGATTATCGCGTGCTCCCTTCCGCCGGAGCCTACTACCATTATCTTCATAAACTACCTCCCAGGCTGTATCTGTTTTAGTGGTGGAACAGTCTCATTCCGGTGAATACCATGGCGATGCCCCGCTCGTCGCATTCCCTGATCACATCGTCATCCCTTACGCTTCCGCCGGGCTGGGCGATGTAGGACGCGCCGCTGGCGGCGGCTCTCTGGATGTTGTCGCTGAAGGGGAAGAACGCGTCGCTTCCCACGCTGACTCCCTTCAGGCTGTCAAGGTACTCCCTCTGCTGCTCCCGGGTGAAGGGCTCGGGCCTTGAAGAGAAGTACTTCTGCCAGATGCCGTCGGCGCAGACATCGTCCTCATTGTGATTGATGTATCCGTCGATGACGTTGTCGCGGTCGGGTCTCGCGAGGCCTTCCCTGAAAGGCAGGGAAAGAACCCTTTCCGACTGTCTCAAAAACCATGTGTCCGCCTTGCCTCCTGCAAGACGGGTGCAGTGCACCCTGGACTGCTGGCCTGCTCCGACTCCCACGGCCTGCCCGTCAAAGGCAAAGCATA
The DNA here is from genome assembly GCA_902796565.1 of uncultured Eubacteriales bacterium. Lineage (GTDB taxonomy): Bacteria > Bacillota > Clostridia > Eubacteriales > Anaerofustaceae > RUG14186. The sequence continues at coordinate 15,993 of CADBPP010000082.1, forward strand.
CGGAGTTGGACTGGGTATACTTGAGAGTGATAAGGGAAACGATCAGATCCCTTACCGCTTCCGGGGTAAGCGTCTTTATCTTCGTTACGACGTTTCCCATAAGCTCTTCATTGATGGGGAAATCGTTTCTTCCCTGCTCGAAGGTGATGCCGAACACGCTTCTGTGTTCCAGCGGTGAGGGAACGTAATCCTTATCCATCGCGATAACGTTGTAGCCGCCTTTTTTCTTCTGCTTCAGCAGCTCCAGCGCCTCGGGGGTGTATCCCGGCGCGATGACCCCGTCGGAGACCTCGCGTCTGATGAGCTTTGCGGTGGTGAGATCGCACACGTCGGAGAGCGCGATCCAGTCGCCGAAGGAGCTCATGCGGTCGGTGCCTCTGGCTCTAGCGTAGGCGCAGGCCAGTGGGGAATCGTCCAGACCCTCTATGTCGTCAGTAAAGGTGGCCTTCTTGAGCTCCCTGGAAAGGACGATGCCCGTCGCGGCTCCCGCGGGGCTCACGTGCTTGAAGGAGGCTGCGGAGGCAAGGCCGGTGGCCTTTTTGAGCTCCGTTACCAGCTGCCATGAATTCAGGGCGTCAAGGAAATTTATATATCCCGGTCTGCCTGAGAGTATCTCCACGGGCAGTTCCCTTCCGTCCTCCATGAAGATCCTGGAGGGCTTCTGGTTGGGGTTGCAGCCGTACTTTAAAGTGAATTCCTGCATTCTTATCACCTCTTGTTCTTGTTTATCAGTCTTCTGGTATAGGTCCCATCCGCCAGGGATGTGTATCTTACGTACAGCGAGATGCGGTTGTCCTCATTGAGGGAATTCCACACCTTCGATGTGAATTCGTCGATGTCATCGGGGATCATGACCCGTTCCGGCTCTCCCTGGAACGTAGGCAGGGGACTGCCGTTGTCCACGTATGTGTGGATGAAGTGTCCGAGGCCCTCTTTGCCGGGATATGAATAGGTGAACCTGGCGCAGGCGCTGCCTTCTTCGTCGATGCTCTTGAGGATGCTCATCTCATAGCTGAAGCCTCCGTCCCTCAGATCCATTATCGCGCTGATCCTGGGGGTAAAGTTGGGGGGATCCGGCTCGAACTGCCTGGAGCACAGGGCTTCGGAAAAACTCAGGCCCTTTTCAAGGCCTTCCTTTACTGTATCCGTCTGGTCTCCGTTGGTGACTATCAGCCTTCCCTCGTGCTCCAGCACGGCGTTGTAGATGATAAGGGAAGGGTCGCTGAGCTTTTCCGGCTCGAAAGCCTCGGTGTAGACCCTTGAGCCGTCCTCGGAGAACACCCTGTTGCGGGAATTCTCGCTGCGTCCCATGATAAAATACGCGCATACGGCGCTTATGCCGTCGCCGCTCATTCCTGTGATTATGCCCCTGCCCACGTATTCCGTGGGAGCGAGCAGTTCTTCTATGTCAGCTGTCCGGTAGATGTTCATTGTTTCTCCTCCTTCAGCATGTCGCTGCAAACCTTTTCCACAGCCATGGGAAAGATCTTCCATTCGGCCTGTTCCATTATGCGCCTCTGAAGCACCTCGGGGGTGTCCCCATCCATGACTTCCACGGCCTTCTGGAAAATGATGCGTCCCCCGTCGGGGATCTCGTTCACGAAATGCACCGTGGCGCCGCTCACCCTGACTCCCCTCTCCAGGGCAGCCTCGTGGACCCGGAGCCCGTAGAAGCCCTTTCCGCAGAAGCTGGGGATGAGGGATGGATGTATGTTTATGATCCTTTCCGGATACCTTGAAGTGAAATCCTCCGAAAGGATGGACAGAAATCCCGCCAGTACCATCAGGTCTATGTCATTTTCCGTTATGAGCTGTCTTATCTTTTCCTCGAATTCCTTCTGGGAAGCGCATTCCCTGCGGGCTACGGTGACGGCTTTTATCCCGTGATCCTCCGCCCTTTTGAGGGCGTAGGCCCCTTTCTGGTCGCTGATCACCAGCTTCACCCGTCCGCTGGTGATGTTTCCCCTGTCCTGCTCGTCAAGTATGGCCTGCAGGTTGGTGCCTCC
>CADBPP010000083.1 GCA_902796565.1 uncultured Eubacteriales bacterium
CCGGACAATGAGATACCGGCCTCATAGATATCCTCTATGAAGTATTCATGGTAAGCTATCTTGTTTTTGGCGATTATCCTGCCGTCATCCTTTTTCTTTCCCATGAAAGATGTACCTCACAATGGGACATTATAAATACAAAAGGCCTTTCATGTCAATGAAAAGGCCTTTTAATAATCTTAGATTAATGATGGATCTATATCCCCAGAAGCATCCTGTCGGTGGCCAGAGCCCTTCCGGCGATATCGCTGAAGCGCTCCGTGAGATCATTTACCGTGAGACGGGAACGTTCCTCCCCCGAGGTATCGAAGATCACCTTCCCCCGGTCCATCATGATGGTGCGGTTGCCCATCTCCAGGGCGCTCTGCATGTTGTGGGTGACCATCAGGCATGTGAGGCTGTTTTCCGTGACCATATCGTTGGTGATCTTTATGACCGTGTCCGCCGTAGCGGGGTCCAGAGCCGCCGTGTGCTCGTCCAGAAGAAGGATCTTCGGGGGGTTGAAAGTGGCCATCAGAAGGGTCAGCGCCTGGCGCTGTCCTCCCGAAAGAAGTCCCACCTGCTGCTCCACCATATCCTCCAGTCCCATGCCCAGAAGGGAGAGCTTCTCCCTGAAAAGAGCCTTTTCCGCCCTGGTGACGGTGGAGAGCCACCCGCCCCTGCCGGCGGCAAGGGCCAGATTCTCCTCTATAGTCATGCCCGGGGCAGTGCCCCTCATGGGATCCTGGAAGAGCCTGCCTATGTTGTGGGCTCTTTTGTATTCCTCCAGCATGGTCACGTCCTCACCGTCCAGGAAGATGCTTCCGCAGTCGGTGAAGAAATCGCCGCAGATGGCCCCGAAGAGGGTGGATTTTCCCGCTCCGTTGGAACCGATGATGGTGATGAAATCACCCTTTTTAACGTGGAGGCTCACGTCGTCCAGAGCCTTTTTGGCACTGGCGCTGCCTATGTTGAATGTCTTTGTCACGTTCTCGAGTCTAAGCATTTCCTTCCTCCCCTCTTCCCGAAGCGTGGGCCGCTTTCCTTTTCAGGATGGGCACACGGCTCTTCATGTAGGGAATGAAGATGGCAAAAATGACTATCACCGAGGAGACCAGCTTCAGCATGAAGGTGGGCATGTTGAATCTCAGGGCGATGGTGTACACGAGACGGAACACGAAGGCCCCCATCACGGCGCCCACGGCCCTCATGGGGATCTTTCCCTTTCCCATGAATGCGCGTCCTATCAGAAGGGACGCCAGGGAAACGGTCAGCATTCCGGAACCTATGTCTATGTTGGCCGACTTCTGCATGGCCGCGAGAAGACATCCGGAAAGGGCGGTGAATGAGTTCGAGATGCACAGCCCCACGGTGATTATCATCACCGTGTTGATGCTCGAGGAACGTACCATGTCCGGATTGTTTCCGGTGGCCCTCAGGGCCAGGCCGAAACGGGTCTTTAGAAACAGCGAAAGGAACACCACCACCAGAGCCACCGCCAGGATTATCACGGCAAGACGGGATGCCCCTTTGAAAGGGGTGTCCGAAAGCATGTCCTTTGACAGTGAAAAGACCGTGGCGGACTTGTTGAGGTTCAGTATCGAGCTTCCCCCCATGATGGCTATGTTCACGGAATAAAGGCCGGTATTCACTATGATGCCGGACAGAAGGCTGTCTATGCCCATGCGGGTCTGCAGCACCGCTGTGGTGAGCCCCGAGAGCATCCCGGCGATCATGGCAGCCGGGACAGCCAGCAGAGGATGTCCCGACAGTGCCACGACGCTTCCCACGCAGGCTCCCAGTGTGAAGCAGCCGTCGGTGGAAAGGTCGCATATATTCAGCATTGAGTAGCTCAGGAAAAGAGCCAGTACGGTAAGGGAGCTGATCAGCCCCAGCTCCAGGGCAGTCTGCATCAGACTGAGAATCGGTGACATGTCATTCTCCGGTCAGGTGATATTTAGAAGCTTTCTGAAGTCTGGATGGGTTTTACTTCCTGGCAGAGGGGCCCGAAGAGTTCGGCCATATCGTCGTAGGTGACGCCGATCTTCTCACAGATCTCCGTATTGACCGTCGCGGTGCCGTTGTCGAAGGTCATCACCGGAACGGTGCCGGGATCCTTTTCGTTCAGAAGGATGTCCGCCGCCATTTCTCCTGTCATTCTGCCCAGGTTGGCGTAGTCGACTCCGTAACCGAGGAACGCGCCGTTGAGGGCGAAGGAATCGGCTCCGGTGAAGTGGGCTATCCCCGCTTCGGCGAAGGTCTCATAAATGGAGAGCTCGGCGCTCATGATGGTGTTGTCCTGGGGGGTGAACACCACCTTGACTCCGTCACGGACCAGGGCTTCGGCCGCCAGCATCACTTCATCAACGTTCGTCCCGGTGCGCTCTACGCTCTCAACGCCTTTTGCGGTAAGATATGCCTTGGCGTCCGCGATGGCCTGGGTGGAGGCGTCCTGACCGAGGTCGTAAAGGAAGCCCACCTTGTCGATATCGGGATACATGGCGAAGATCAGGTCGAAGACCGAATTCGTATCCAGGTAGTCACTGGTACCGGTGATGTTGGTGCCGGAACCGTTCATGTCGTCGGTGAGGCCGCATCCCACGGGATCGGATACTGCCGAGAACACCACGGGGATATCCACGTCCTCGGTGGCCGCCTGCATCGCCAGGGCGACAGGGGTAGCGATGCCGATCATAAGGTCGACTTCGTTGGCGATGAAGTTCGCGATGATCTGGTTGAGGACATTCGCGTCGGCGTTGCAGTTCTGACGGTCGTATTCGAAGACGACGCCCTTTTCGGAAGCGATCTCGTCCAGCGCCGCGACTATGTTCTCCTCGATCTGGTCGAGGGAAGCGTTGGGCACGTAGTTGCAGATGCCTATCTTGTATACTTTCTTGTCGGTCTCCCCGCTCTTGCCTCCTCCGCAGGCTGCAAAGCTGAGGGCAAGGACCGCGCACAGGGCGATTATCATGATCTTCTTAAATGTATTTTTCATTGTTTTTTTCCTTTCGTTGATAAGTTGTTGATAAACATGGGTTTTGTGAACAGTTTTCCGACATTTTATCAACCGCGCCATCGTACCGCTTTTGAATACATTTTATTACCTCCCCTAAAAAAACTGCCCCGGGCAAATATACATTTGCCGGGACAGATAGTTTACTTATCTGCGGTGCCACCCCGCTTGCCGATGATCGGCCGCTTTTCGCATACCAACATATGCGGGCTTTTGTTAACGGAGAGACCGTCTCCGTCTCGCATACTCCTTTGACGTTTCTGCTTGCCCTTGGAAGTCCATTCACCGACGCTGTCCTTGCCGCTTTTCACCGCCCGCGGCTCTCTGTGAATGCATCACACCGGTTACTCACTCTTCTTCAACGGTTTGTTTTATTGGGCTTATGATAGCATATGACAGCAGTGATTGCAATATATATTTTAAAAAATTAGCAGAAACTTTTCTTTTGCCTTATATTATTAAGCGGCCCAAGTATGATACACTGTTTGTGAAAGGAAGGTAACAGCCATGGATACGATGGATGCAATCAGACAGAGACATTCCGTGAGAAGATATACGACAGAACCGATACGAGCCGAGCACCTGGAAGCTATGGAAAGGCTGATAGCGGAGACGCAGGAAAAGAGCGGCCTGGAGATAAGGCTCATCACGGATGAGCCGAAGGCCTTCGATTGCTTCCTCTCCCATTACGGCAGCTTCAGAAACGTCTCGAACTACATGGTGATAAGCGTCCCGAAGGAGGGCGACTGGGACGAAAAAGTGGGCTACTGGGGCGAGATGGTGGTGCTGGAGGCC
>CADBPP010000084.1 GCA_902796565.1 uncultured Eubacteriales bacterium
CTGACATCCACATCCTTTTTCAGCATCCAGCGCCGGATGCTCCTGGCCTGTCGGCGGATGCGGGCCTTTATCTTCCGGAAGGCGACCCCGGAAAGGTCCACCTTCGGCGGATCGAACAGAAACCCGAGAAATTCGAAGCTCTCCCCCGGAAGGTACAGTTTCTCCTTGTCGTGATTGATCCTCAGACGCCTTTGTCTGAGAAACGAATCTATCACGTCCTTGACGTACACGCAGTCATCCTGATCCCGGCACAGGACCATGATGTCATCGGCATAACGGAAGTAGTGATATCCGGCCTCGTGAAAGAACTCATCCATGCCTCTGAGATAGAAATTGGCAAAGAAGCCCGCGAAGGGAAGGCCCGCCATGGCGCCGGGATCCTCATGGATGATCTCTCCTTCAAAAGTGAAGGTGTGCTTGGTCAGGACCTTTCTGAAGAAGTCCGTAAGCTCTCTGTCCGGCAGGGCTTCCTCCAGCTCCGGGATCAGTATCTCCTGATCGATGCTGTTGAAATAGTCGGAGATATCTATCTTATATATATAATATTTCTTAAGGTCCTTTATCTCCAGAAGCTTTGCGAGGGCGCTTTTGGCGTTTCTCGTATCCGAAAAGGAATAAAGATCCGCGCTGAACAGTCCCGAATACTGGGACAGCCTCCAGTTGATGAACTTTAGAAGGCAGCCTGTGATGCCTGTGTAATAGTAGACCGTCCTTTTTTTCGCCTTACCGCTTTTGGCCACCAGCTTCTTCACCGGTATGCGTTCATAGAAGCGGCCGGTGCGGATCTCCTCCGCAAAGCCCGTATAGAGCTTTTCATCAATGATCTTTTCCAGCTGCTTTCTGAAACGCTCCGGGAAGGACACTTTCTGTTCCCTGTTTTCAAGGAAGGCCTTCCACAGTTCACCCGATCCGATATCATCAAGGATTGACATGTCCTGCTCCTTTGAAAAAAGGGCAAAGGAACGGATTAACCGTTATCCTGGATAACGGTTCAATACGCGCATAAACAGCCGGAGACAGGCAGCTGTGTCTTTTCTTGTCCGGCCGCAGCTGCGGACTGCTGCCCTCCCTTTGGGATATCCTTTGCCCGTTTATATTTTACAGTTTATGAGGACGGCTTTCAACACATACAGGTGCAGATGCGAAACCCAAGTGATGCGTGGGGACAATGGCGTCTGCGCAGGCAGAAGGATCGGGATCCTTTCCATGCCCCTTACGCGGAGATAAAGGCGACGCAGGACACCCGCACCGTTCCAGGACCGGATATCCTGCAGTGACTGCGATATCGGTGGTCCATCAGACAATCATGTGATACAATCTGTTTTGCAAGGAGGAGACATCAATGATATACAACGACTTCAACGGACTGAAACTGTCCCGTCTCGGATTCGGATGCATGCGCTTCGCTCTTGATCCGGAAACGAACACGATCGACCAGGAAAAGGTGAATGCCATGTTCCGGCTCGCGAGAGAAAAGGGAGTCAACTATTTTGATACGGCCTATCCCTACCTTGACGGAAAGAGCGAGGGGGCCATGGCTGAGGCGCTGAAAAATTATCCCAGGGAGAGCTATTACATAGCGGACAAGTTCCCCGGACACTCTCTGCCGGGTCCCGTGGACAACAGGGCTCTTTTCAACATTTCCCTTCAGAGATGCGGGACGGATTATTTCGATTTCTATCTTCTTCACAACATCACCGAATGGTCGGTGAAGATCTATGAGGATCCTGCATATCACATCATACCGGATGTCATCGCGCTGAGGGATGAGGGGAAGATCCGCCACCTCGGATTCTCCTTCCATGGGGGGCCGGAGCTTCTGGAAGCCTTCCTGACGAGATATGAGGGCGTGTTCGAGTTCGTACAGATACAGTGCAATTACCTTGACTGGACGCTGCAGGACGCCAGGACTAAATACGACATCATCACCCGCCACGGTCTCGGAGTCTGGGTCATGGAACCCTGCAGGGGAGGCAAGCTGGCAGTCCTCGATGAGGTTTCCCATCAGAAACTTCAGGCTCTGGGAGGAGGGAGCGACGCATCCTATGCATTCAGGTTCCTGCAGGACCTGCCAAACGTAAAGATGATCCTTTCCGGGATGAACGAGCTCTTCCAGGTGGAGGACAATCTGGCCACTTTCGAAAGCCACCTCCCGCTGAGCGAAGAGGAAAGAGAGACTCTCTTTTCGATCGCGGAGAGCCTCAAGAAGGGAGTCCCCTGCACGGGCTGCAGATACTGCTGCGACGGCTGCCCGCAGGAGCTGAACATACCCTATCTGATCGAGTGCTACAACGATTACAAGTACCAGTCATCCTTCACCGCTTCCATGCGTATCGACGGTCTGGATGAAGGTAGAAAGCCCGCGGACTGCGTGGCCTGCGGACAGTGCGCCCACGCATGTCCCCAGGGGATAGACGTGCCTTCCGTGATGGAGGAGCTGGCCGAGCTTTACGAAAAGGGTCCCAAATGGTCATCCGCCGCAAAGAGCAGGCACGAATCCATCAAAAGAGACCTGAATATGTAAGCTTCAAGTGTATTTCTCACTGTAATCATTGCCGGATGAGCGGCCCTGTGCCGCTCTTTTTCTGTGTATAAAAAAGCAGGGAACTGCTTTTAAGGCAGTACCCTGCATCCTTTATTATCATTGCTTATTCGAAGATCGCCCATACACGGCAGGGAAGGCCGTTTGCTCCCTTGAAGTTGGGCCATGCGGCGAACATTATGCCTCCGCATTCGGGGACGAGGTCGAGGTTGCACATGAGCTCGATGTTCATCTTGCCCTTTTCAAGGACATATCTTTCGCAGGCCAGATCCTCATGCTTGGCGCATTCGGCGGAACCGTCGGTATCGAGGCTCTCATGACCGTTGCCTGCAGCGTTCCTTTCTTCATAGATGTACTTGAGGGCTTCCAGGCTCCAGCCGGGGAAGTTCTCGTTGCCTTCCTCGTCGGTACCGGACATGGCAGCC
>CADBPP010000085.1 GCA_902796565.1 uncultured Eubacteriales bacterium
CCGGTGGAATCGCTGTCGCCGTTATGGTTGACCGCGGTCCTCACGGCTTTTCCGAAGTCGTTCTGGTATCTCACCGCGCAGTATACGGCTATGGCCAGGGCTTCCTCCGCGATCCAGCCTTCCCCCAGCCTGTGGAGCCCTTCCAGGTCCCCGACGGTCCTGTCCGCCGCGAGATCCAGGGCTTTTTCCAGAAGGCGCTTAAGGCCGTGCTTTTCTTCGGGCATGTATGCCAGAGCTTCCCTTATGTAAACGGAAAAGTCCTCGTCCCTGTCCTGTCGGACCCTGAGGATGTACCATATGATCAGGTCCATCGCCCCGGACGAGAGATATCCCAGGGGATGGGAATGGGTCAGTGCGCCGTCATCACAGCCGCAGGAGAACACTTCAGATGCCGCCTTTTCTGTATCGGTAAGATCCAGCCCCGCCGCGATGGCGCAGGGAGCCGCCCTCATCACAGTGCCGCAGCCCTTGCTGTGATTCAGAGGATGTTCGATGGTGCCGGGGACTTCTCCCCTCAGGGATCCCATGCATGTCGTGCCGGGGGCTCTGCTGTCATGAAGTTCCTTAACGTCGTATATCCAGCATTTCGGATGATCGGCCTCTTCTATCCCCCATGCTCCCTCCTGTGTGGCGAGCCACTGGCGGTAGCCGTCCCAGGCGGGGATACCGGCGATCAGGGAGTTCGCGTTGAAGAGGGTCATCTGGGTATCGTCGGAAATGAGGGCGGGATCCCCTGCTTCCTCAAGGGTACGGATCCCCTCAGGACCGTACTCGGAGAAAATGCTTCTTTCCTGTAAAAACTCCACCTCATACCCGAGGGCGTCTCCGGCGGCTCCTCCGAGAAGGCAGCCGGCGATCCTTGACGCGCGGATCTTCTCGGGTGTCATTTTATCATCAGTCGGGCAGACCATAAGCTTCCTCCTCGGTGAGATCTTCTTCGTCGGTGACTTCACCCGAAGGCATCCAGCCTCCCAGGGTCCCGTCTATGTAATCGAAAACGTTTTCTCTTGCGTCCTCCTGGAGGATCTCGTGCCTCATTCCCTCAAATATGTTATATGAAACATCCCTGTAGCCTACCTGGTCCATCAGTCCCACAGCCTTCATAAGCATCTTCCTGTTGGTCATGCAGGGATCGTTCTCGCCGGAAATGAATATGACGGGGCTCGGATCGTGCAGGTGCCAGTTGTCCTTGCTGTAGGTCTCCTTCATCAGATATATGAGGGCCTTGTAGCCGTTGAGGGTGAAGTTGAAGCCGCAGTAGGGATCCTCTTCATACTTACTGACGTTGTCACGGTTCACCGAGAGCCACGCGAAGTCGCTGCCCTCTTTTTTGAAGTTCTTGTTGAACATCCCGACGAAAAGGGAGGAACAGAGCTTGCTGAGATAACGCTCCCCCTTTATCTTTATCATCATGTCCACCAGTGCCTCAGCCACTCCGATGGCGGAATTCTCAGACGGGCAGCCGCATACGATCAGACCGTTGATGTCATCGTCGTAACGCTTGGCGTATACCCTCACCGCCAGGGATCCCATGCTGTGTCCGAAGAGATAGAAGGGCAGGCCGGGATAGCGTTCCTGAAGGATATCGGTGAGCTTGTGCATGTCCTCCACCAGGGCGTTTCCTCCTCCGGAATAGAAATATCCCAGATCGTTGAAATCCTTCACGCTCTTTCCGTGCCCCCTGTGGTCGTTCATGCAGCATACATATCCGCGGTTCGCGAGATACTCCATCAGGGGTATATATCTTTCCTTGTATTCGCTCATGCCGTGGGCCATCTGCAGCACCGCTTTGGGCTCTTCGTCAGGCCTTATCATCAGGCAGTCGATGGTCAGATCATCATAATCCGAGTCAAATGTAAAGTATTCCTGTATTGACATACATACCTCCGTAAGCTATAATCACTCAGACAAAAAAATAATATCATAAAACCTGCTTCAAGGAGGATATATATTGAAAAAAGCAGCATTGTTTATACTTACGGCGCTCCTGCTTATGTCTTTCGCCGCATGCGGGAACACACAGAAGCTTTCCAGCGAGTATGATGAAAGCGTGGTCTTAGGCAAAGCGGAAGCTGTTATCGGACTGATCCACGACGGAGATTTCACCTCCGTGGAATACATGGTAAAGGATGAGCTGAAAAGTCAGCTGTCTGCGGAGATCCTGAAGGACGTTATGGATCCCCTTATCGACAAGGCCGGAAAATTCGATTCATTCGGTACGGAAAAGGCAGTGGGCACCACCGCCAAGGACGGCACGGCCTACGCCGTGGCTGTGATCGAGGCCAAGTATGAGAACGCGACCATGATCTACACCATCTCTTTTGACAAGGACTATCATATTGTAGGGTTCTACATCAAATAGGAAAAAGACGGATACCTCCTGCCCGTGGGCGGGAGGTATTTTCTGTTTAGCATCATTATCCGGTGATTTTTACAGTAGGAATCATCTTTACAGCTCATAACTGCAGTCCAGACAGCATCGCTTCATGCATCCGCTCAAAGCTGAGGTGCAGTTCGTTAGGCGTCCATCCTCCGAGCCACCACAGTCTCGAATTGTTGTAATGATAGGCGACCCTGCGAAGAAGGTCCTTCCGCTGCGTGCTGTCGATCACGACGCCCTGATCCGCAATATCTATTAGAGTGCTCCAAAAGAGCATTGAGGGAGGCATAGCACCCACATTGTTGTTCAGTATAATGTTTTTGATAATCTTTTCCGCCGCTGAGACCTTTGTTTTCTCGTATACAGCAGCCACCCGAGCATCATCGTCTCTAAGTCTGCCGATTTCACGCACATCACTTTTGGTAAGGAACGAAAACTCTCCGAGCGTTTTCCCTTTGTTTTCGTTTTGAAAACCGTAAACATTGAAATCCTTTTCGGAGACGAAACAGCCGAGATAGTCCAGCAATTTACAATCATTTTTTGTATAGCCCGTCTGTGCATAAGACAAAAGATCTTGAGGAACGTAATATGGTCTGTCGCCACGGGCATTTATAAGCTTGTAGTATAAGATCAGTTTCATGCTGGCATAACCGACAAGATCCTTATGGATGAGCCAGTTTTTGAAACCTTCGTAGTCTTCCGCGTCATACAGCTCATCATATTTGTAGATGCTATACGGCTGGACCTCCCTGCGGACTATCATAGAAAATCTGACCATGTCGGTCTTGTGTATCATGGGGAACTGATCTTTCAGATCTCTGTAGATCTGCCACATGTCATTGAGCTCTATGGCTCCGTACAGGTTCGCGCAGGCAGCGAAGAATTCATGCAGAAACTGTCTGATTTCTTTTGTTATATGCGCTTC
>CADBPP010000086.1 GCA_902796565.1 uncultured Eubacteriales bacterium
CATTCTTTACGGCTCTGAACAACGGCCTCATATCCGCCATACTGTCGGTGATGCGCACCGTCGTTTTCCAGATAATCATGGTGCTCACCCTGCCGGGGCTTCTCGGCATAGACGGCATCTGGCTGAGCCTGCCTTCGGCGGAACTGGCGTCCGCCCTTTTGAGTGCCGCGATGCTCATCGTATTCGGCGAAAGATACGGCTACAGGACTAAAAAGGAGTTGAAAAAATGAAGATCAGACAGAAGGATCTGCCCTATTCGGCGGTCATGGCCATTGAAGCGCCTAAACACGTGTACCCCTCAAAACAGTCCCGTCTCGCGCGGATGATCCTTAAGGCCGCTTCCTCCCCGGAGATGGCAGCCACCGGCTTTTCTTATACATCCGACGGCATGGACAGGCTGGGTGCGGATGAACCCTGCCTGATACTTATGAACCACTCCAGCTTTACGGACCTGCAGATAACTTCCACGATTTTTTCCGGAAGACAGTACCACATCGTCTGTACCAACGACGGATTCGTGGGGAAAGCCTCCCTGATGAGATGGATAGGATGCATACCCACCAGGAAATTCGCGGTGGACCCGGTGCTGGTCAGGGATCTGAAATACTGTTTCGAGAAGCTTTCGAGCTCCGTGATAATGTTCCCTGAGGCCAGCTACAGCTTCGACGGTTCCGAGACGCCCCTTCCGGGAAGCCTCGGAAAGCTCATAAAGATGCTGGGAGTCAGCGTGGTCATGGTAAGAACGAAGGGATCTTTCCTTAGAGACCCCCTTTACAACAACCTTCAAAAGAGAAAGGTGAACGTGAGCGCGAAGGTGAAATATCTTCTTTCTCCGGAAGACACCGCCGGGATGAGGGCGGAGGAGATAAGTTCCCTTCTTGATGAGGAGTTCCGTTACGACCATTTCCGGGAGCAGTATGATTCCGGTGTCCTGATCACGGAGCCCTTCAGGGCCGACGGGCTCCACAGGGTGCTTTACAAGTGCCCCGTATGCGGAAGGGAAGGAAGGATGCATGGAAAGGGAACAGAGATAAAATGCCTTGAATGCGGCAGCTCCTGGGAGCTCGGCGAGAACGGCATGCTGAAGGACTGTCCCTATCCCTTCGTGACGGACTGGTACCGCTGGGAGCGGGAGGAAGTGAAAAATGAGATCACTTCAGGTACCTACCGTATGGAGATGGATGTGGACATAAGGATCCTGAGGGATATGGAATATATCTACCATGTCGGTGAAGGCCGTCTGGTGCATGACGTAAGCGGATTCAGTCTCACGGGGTGCGATGGGGAACTCAGCTACACCCAGTCTCCCAGATCGTCATACAGCCTGTACGCCGATTACTTCTGGTATGAGATCGGGGACATGATCTCAATTGGCGACCACCGTTCCCAGTACTACTGTTTCCCGAAGGATCAGGACGCCGCTATAGTGGCAAAAGCCCGTCTCGCCTGCGAGGAGATGTACAGGCTGTCCTCAAGAAAGTAAAGGAGAAAGTGCCATGAACATACAGATCTTCGGCACCGCGAAGAGCGCCGATACCAGAAAAGCCCAGAGGTATTTCAAGGAAAGGAACATAAAGTTCCAGTTCATCGATATGAAGGAAAAGGGCATGAGCAGGGGGGAATTCGACTCCGTCTCAAAAGCCGTTGGCGGAGCTGAGGCCATGCTTGACGATAACGCCAGGGATAAGGATGCCCTTGCTTTGGTCCGTTACATATATGACAAGGAGGACAAGCTTTACGAGAACCAGCAGGTGATAAAGCTTCCCGTGGTACGCAACGGCCGTCAGGCCACCGTGGGATACCTTCCGGAGGTATGGAAGGACTGGGAATAACGGACAAAAGTGCGGGATCCGCAGTTTTGTTTCACAGATCATATCCATACAGAGCGGGATTGTTCCGTTGATGTTCATTATGAAATGGCATGACCCGAAGATCATGCCATTTTCTGAAAGAGAGGGGATTTTAATATATGGCGAAAAAACCGATTTCGATAGATGATCTTGCCGACAAGCTGCCAGCGAGCATGAGGGAAGACAGGGAAACTCCCAAAGCAGAACTGTACAGACCCGTTGCAGAAAAGGAGAAGAATACAGAAACTGTAATTTTTAAGTGCTCCAAAGAGTTTAAGGAAAGGCTAAAAAACAAAGCAGCAGATGAGCACCTGGATGTATCTTCGTACATAAGGCGAGTTGTTTACATGGATATTGAGAATAAAAGATAATACATACATTATTAATATGATATATAAATAATATATAAACAATGTATATATAATGTTTATCTATTATATATAGATACTATTTATACGTCATCATAATTATAGAATAAGGATGGATGGTAATAACATGTCTGAGCAAAACGAAAAACAACGACAAGTAACGAAGTAAAAAAGAGGTATAACGATAAAACATATACGCAATATAGTATTAAGCTCCGCAACGTTGAAGATGCAGATATTATATCTTTGATCGAAGCCGAGAA
>CADBPP010000087.1 GCA_902796565.1 uncultured Eubacteriales bacterium
GATCGCCATGAGGGCGAAACCGCAGAGTTCGACCGTCATAACAAACTGATATTTTCCCTTGACTACGTCCCTCTTGGCTACCGGCAGCAGTGCCGAATACAGGATGTCATTTGCTTCCCTTGCACTCTGGAAGCTTTGATAGATCCCGAGGGTAATGAAAAATACGCCGCAGAGGATCGGATAGCCCGGGATCATTGTCATGGCGCCAAAGCCGATGAACAGCCAGGTGAGAAGCATCGAGGACAGCCGGATCTCTTTTCGCAGTAACGCGTTCATGCTCTCGCCTCCCTCTCCAGCCTCAGGAAGCTTTCTTCCAGACTTTCATGCAGCTGGCCATAATCATGCAGGAACGTTTTCTTTGAGCAAGCCGCCAATATTTCTCCTTTACTGATATAGATGATATTGTCTGCGCACCGCTCCAGATCCGTGATGATGTGTGTCGAAAAGAGGATCGTTACCCCATGCTCTTTCAGGGTCTGAAACAGTTCCAGCAATTCATCCCGGGAAAAAGGATCCAGACCACTGGTCGGCTCATCCAGAATCAACACCTCTGCCCGGTGGGAAAGCGCCAGAAGCAAATTGAACTTCACCTTCATTCCTTCGGAAAGTTCCATCGGCTTCTTTCCTTCATCGAGGCTAAACATTGTCAAATAGCGGTGATAGGCATCTTCATCCCAGTTCGAGTAAAAAGTTCTGGTGACACTGACGATCTCCTGTATCGTCTTTCTCGGGTACCAGCTGACCGTACCGGTCGAATATCCGATCTGCTGCTTGATCTTTGCTTCATTTCCGACAAGCGGCATTTCGAAATAAGAAATCCGGCCGCTGTCCGGATGGATCAGATTCAGCATAGCTTTGATGGAAGTGGTTTTCCCGGCACCGTTTCGCCCGATAAATCCGGTGATCTTGCCCTCTTCCAGTGAGAAGGAAACATCCTTCAGCTGAAAGCCAGGATAGGTCTTACAGACATTCTTTACTTCTACAATATCCATGAAGTCCTCCTAAAGTACGACTTTCATGAATATTGTAAAGTCTGATTGCGTCAGTTTCCACCAACCGCACGTAACAGTTTGCTGCGTTTTTTGTTATGTCTGGTTACGCTATTGATCCACTTCCTCATGATTTTCTCTCTCGCAGACATTTCTGCTATACCAGTATAACATATTCAGATCATCTGAAATGCCTTAAACGCCTCGATAATGGCTTCTTCCTTTTCCTTCGGCGTCTCCGGTGACCGGCTGTCCTCACTCTTCGGCAAGTTATAATTCTGCCGCTCTATAATCCCACATTTCCGCTTGGTCTTTGCGATATTCAAATGACTAACATGAAATCCGTACTTCTCCTGCACCCACTCTTGTATTTCCTGATAGGTCGCTTTACTCTCCGCTGCTGTTACATCCATCTCATCCATATCGACCTTCACGCTGATATGATTCTTCGCCTCGGAAAGTTTGGACAAAAGACATACTGTCTCAACGGGAGTATCAGTCGTTTGTCTGTCAAAGCTGATGTTATCGACCGCTTTCCCATCTTTATAAAACGGGAACCGGAATGTCACGTTCTTAATCACAGAACCGTCTTCCTGTTCTTCGGGGAAGATCTCAATCTTCTCAATGAACTGGTTTGCCAGCTTCTTTTTGTTTATCTCAGGAAGGCCGTTATAAGCCTTTCCAAATTTCAAAAGGAAGCTGAAGATTCCATCCTGCGTGACCTGTTGGTTCTTTATCTTCTCTATCATCCCCTCAACTTCTTCAAGGCTTTCCTCAAGCGCTTTTACTTCATCATGCAGCCTGATGTAATCCTCATTAAGGGAATCATAGAGCGAATCGGCATTCTTCACATCCCAGTCAAAATTATCAATGGTAAAGGCCTTCTTCTTCAGCGTCTTCGTTTTGTTCCTGATCTGCTTCGTGAGCCTTTCCGCCTGTTCCTCATACTCACTGGTATCAACTGATTTTCCAAGCCTTCTCTTCATATCTTCACGGAAATGCTCGTTGTTGGCAATCTGGACGATGATATTTGCCATCAGGGCATCGATCTTGTCCTGCCGCCAACCTTTAGAATACGGACAGCGGTATTCGCCTTTCCTCCGGCGGTGGTTGGAACATGTGTAGTAATACTGTCCGCCTCCATGCTTGCCATCCAGCTTGACTTTCCCCATGCCGCCCACGCCGTGCATAGGAGCGCCGCACTCAGGACAGACAAGGATGCCGGAAAAGATGGCTGCATGGTTGGGGTTATATACTTTCGGCTGGTTGTGGGTGTTTTTCTTCCTGATTGCCTGTGCCTTGTCGAACAGTTCCTTAGATATGATTGCCTCATGAAGGCCTTCAGCGCGGTACCATTCAGATTTATCCCTCATCTTCGGGGATACCTTGCCGGTTTTAGGATCTTTCACGTTTTTCCGTTTTCCATAGACCATCATACCACAGTATGTCTCGTTCCGTATCACATGACCTACAAAAGATTCATCGACAAAAACCAGCTTGCCGTTCTCCCTCGTCAGCTTTGTGTAGCCGTGCGTAACCAGGTACTCAGCCACTTTCCCGTCACCCTGTTCATGGTTCACATACCGGTCGAAAATAAGCCTGATCAGCGGTGCTTCGTCTTCGTTGATCTCCAGAATGCCTTTCTCGTTCTTATTCGTAGCAGGACGTATCCTGTACCCATAGGGAGCCTGACCGCCGTTATGCCGCCCCTGTCTGGCCTTTTCAACCCTTCCTGCGAATGTCTGGGCAAGTATGTACTCCCTTTCCATCTCCGCAAGCCCCGACATGATGAGGATGAAGAAATTGCCGTAAGCGGAGGATGAATCCACAGCCCCGTCATCCGTCAGGATGTTGACCCCATGCTCCTGCATCTTACGGAGGCTCTCAAGCGTATCAATCGCATTCCTTCCAAGCCGGGACAGTTTGAAGGACAGGACATACTTGACGCCATCCTTCTCACTCTGGATGTCTTTCATCATCTGGGTGAAAGCCGGGCGGTTCTGGACATCCGCGCCGGAGAAACCCGCATCGACATATTCCTCAACGATATCGAAATCCTTAAGGTCAGCCAGCTTCTGGACGTTTTTCCTCTGTGCATCGATCGAATACCCATCCACCTGTTTCTCCGTTGAAACCCTGAGATAGGTATAGCATTTCGTTCTCTTGTTCATCGTATCATCTCCTTATAAGTGCTGGTTATCCAACCCCATTATGTCGTGAAGACAAATGATTTTCAGCGGGGGCAAGCGTGTTTTTTGCAGGAAAAGATGTCGAAAAAAGAGCCGATCACCCGACTGACTCTTCCTCCTGCTCCCCATCTTCTTCCGTCAGATATGAGAATTCCCTGTACAGTTCCACCATATAGTCAATGAATTCATCGTAAGCATTCGCCTGTGCCTCCGTCATAAGGCTGCGCATATCTGCCCCAGCATCAACAGCCATGATTGTCTTTTCTTCTGCCATATTGAAAGCACCTCCTACCGGGTAGCCTTGGCAGGAGGCAAAATATGACGTTTTCGCGAATGTTCTTTAAAAATACTTCACTGATGATGTCCATAGTGGCATCAGCCATTTCCGGGAGCCTTAATACCCTGTTTGAATACTGGTTTTTCTGTTCGACACTGGGCGCCGTTGTCC
>CADBPP010000088.1 GCA_902796565.1 uncultured Eubacteriales bacterium
AGCTGCCTGAACTGTTATCGTGGTTACCTTCCGATCCATGCTCATGGGAGGACGAGCTGTCAGTCTTGCAGCAGCTGTCTGAGCCGCCTGAGCTGTGATCGTGGCCGCCGGAAGAATGGTCATGTCCGCCTTCCGAGCCGTGATCGTGGGCAGAAGCGTCCCCGCCTGATGCTGGATCATGGTCATGGCTTCCGACCTTTCTGAGGCTGGGATGCTTGTAACGGTAACGGTCCGTGAGCTTGTCCCCATACTCTATGGCACCGCAGCGCACACAGGACATGCAGAACACGCATTGGTCGATCACCCATGTGGGATCGCCGTCGATCATCTGTATGGCTTCCACTGGACAGCGTGAAGCGCAGATGCCGCAGTGTACACATTTGTCATTGGTATGGAAGGGAGCTGTCTTTCTCCCCTTCAGATATCTGGGGTACATCACCGCGCTCATCACCTTTGAAGCAAGTGAGCATCTCATCTTTTCAGCGGCACGCCTCTGCACGTCCACCGCTATGTGTTCCAGCTTTCTTTCCGCTTCTTCAAGTATCGGACCTTCCCTGTTCTGAGGAGTAGGTTCATACATGATGGCGAAATTGGCGGGCATCTTCACTCCGAAGGAAGCGTCGAGCTTCAGCCCCGCGCCGGAAAGAGTCTGCTCAAGCATCTCTGAGCAGGCCGCTGGAGAGCCCCCGCAGGTCATGACGCCGTATACATACGACGGAACACGGGAAAGCTTCATCTTCGAGATGAATTCGGTCACCGCCGTGGGCAGCCCACCGTAATATACCGGGAAAACGAACCCGGCTGCCTCTCCCTCGGAAAGAGAGTACTCGTAGCTTTTGTCTCTGAGGCTCCTGCCCATATCCACCGTCTCATCGCCCGTTTTTTTAGCGATAAGACCCGCGGCGGCCTGGGAATTGCCCGTTCCGGTAAAATAAAACAGCATTTTCAGATCTCCTTTCAACAGATCCTTGAATGTGCATTTACCTCCCTGTCCGCCCGGTCCGTCGTGACCGAAGCGGCTGTACCCGCTTCATTATACAGCATAATGCATCAGGATGCAAACCGGCTTCGTCACCTCACATACGGCTGTCCTTTCAGGCCGATGTCGTGGGGAAGCGAATGGGGGCAGTATAGGGAAAACGCGCCCGGGGCGCGTTTTGATACATGTTATCAGCCTGACAGGGTCACTTGCAGAGGAGGCTTCCGTCAGGGTCTTCAAGGAGCCTTTCGATCACCTGAGCCGGGCCGTCGTCGTTGTTCGAGGCAGTGATAAGGTCCGCCATCCGGGTCATGTCACCGGCGGCGTTGGCGACCGCGGCGAAAATGCCGCTCACATCTGCGAGGCCTCTGTCGTTGTCGCTGTCTCCGAAGGACAGAGCGGCTTTGCAGTCCAAACCCAGCATCCCGCAAAGATCCCTCAGGGCCAGGCCCTTGTCGGCGAGAGCATCTCCCGCCTCCAGTTCCCTGTCGGAAGCTCTCACGGTCCTCAGTCTCCCTGAGGAAGAGATGATGCGGCAGAGCTCATCCCTCTGAGAGGCGTCCTTTGCCATTATCCAGATGTTTTCGGCTCCACCGGACATCTCAAGGACCTTTGCGATGTCATCCGCAGCTTTGCGGGTCTTGAGGATATATCCCAGAAGAGGCGAAGCGCAGTAATGATCCTTTATCCTTTTAAGCGTCTTTTGGTCCGAATAGCCGTCCCCTTGGCAGAACACAGTGTAAACACATCCAAGACGTCTCGCTTCACCGATGATGCTCACGGCGTCCGCCGTATCTATTAGAGCCTCCCTGAGTGTCTTTCCTTCATACACATCCGTGGTCACGGCTCCGTTGGAAGAGATGACATAGCGAATGCCTGGGATGGAAAGGATCTCCTCCGGAACTCCCGTAAGAGGCCTTCCGGTGACGGGGACGATGATCCGGCCGGAGACCGCGGCGGTGGTCAGGGCCTTACCCGTTCTTTCGCTTATGCTTTTATCGTCTCTGAGAAGAGTGCCGTCAAGATCGAACGCAATGACTCCGATGTCCCTGTTTTTCAGTCCGTGCATCTTTCAGACCGCCTCGGGAAGCTCATCGGGCATGTAAAGATCCATGAGCTCGTAATACCTATCCATCGCATCCCTGAACCGCTGAAGGAAAGCTTCCTCGGGGTACATCCCATCCCCGTTCATCATGATGCCTTCAAGAACAATGGGATACACCGCCGGTCCTGCTCCGGGGATCATAAGGGGCATCTCTCTGAGTTGAGCCGCCGTCTGATATACCATGTCCACGGACCAGAACGCCTCACCGGAAGAATCCTCCCAGCGGCAGAAAACAAGCTTGCAGCCTATGGGAGTCTTCATCTCGACGGAACCCGGAAGGGCATAGTCCGCCGCTCCCAGAGCGGAGAGCACTCCGGTCACGTTCGAATCATGCCCGCACAGGAAGCTGAACTTTCTTCCCTCCGCGGTCATCTCAGAATACAGTTCGGCGACAAGGGGGTAGCTCACATTTACGGAAACGGACGGAGAAGCGAAAAGCACCTCTCCGTAAAGGTCCTTGATGTATGAGATCTTCTGCCAGTCCGCGAAGGAAAGCTCTTCACCGAAGGCGGCAGCTGACAGATCCGGTTCCTCATACAGCTGCAGCACCAGGGCATCCGCTGCCTGGCAGCCGGTCTTCAGGGAGCCGCTCACAGCCGGCTCCGAACCGAGAGTGAAACTGAATTCAGTATCATCGGTGCTGAATCCGGGAAAGCTCCCGGTCTTAAAGGCCTCGGAATTGCTGATGTCCAGGACCCGCTCCAGCAGCTCATAATATTCTCCCAGACCTTCCAGCTCCTCCCCGTACAGCTCGAAGATCTCTTTTCTGACGGCATCGGCGTATTCATCGGACATGAAGGTGAACACCGGATTGAATACGGGATCCATCGTGTCATATTCCCCGTGATGCTCGATCACCGTGTCTGCCACGGGCAGGAGCCCGGCGGCAAAATACTTCGCGGTGGCGATGGTGCGCTGTCTGGAGTTCGAATATATCCTGACTTCACCTTCCCCGGGCATGTAATTCTCAGGGGAAAGCCCCTCACCTTCCAGCCATTTGCGGAAGAATGAGCCCATCTCGGTCTCCAGGGCGGCACCCCTCAGGGAGAGCTCTCCCGCATCGGAGCTCCATTCGAACCATTTATGGGGAGTCAGGGAACCCACCGCCGAACCGCTGCCGGAAAGAGGCGAGCGGATATTGTGGCGGCTCAGGATCACTGTCCTTGTAAGGGTGTAGCCTTCACGGGAAAGTTCTCCGTAAGCCTGAGGAAACACTTGTCTGTCCTCCTTCGCACCGATGATCCCCTTCGTGTAAAGGACCTGCGCAAAGGCCATC
>CADBPP010000089.1 GCA_902796565.1 uncultured Eubacteriales bacterium
GAGGATCGTGCTGGGAGGACATTACGCGGACGAACTGAAGCTGAGGCTCGGCTACTGCGGTATCGATGAAGCGCTCATCCGCTCATCTTCGGACACAGCGGAGTCGGTAAATATACTTAAGCGGGAAGCTGCGGGAAATATCTACGCTCTTACGTGCTTCTCGGACGAGAAGAAACTATTCAGAGAACTGGAGGCACAGAAATGAGGATACTTCACTTATACCACGACCTTATGAACCTTTACGGGGACTACGGCAACATACAGGTCCTTTCCTCCCATCTCATGGATCAGGGGCTGGACGTGAGGACGGACACAAAGAGCGTCGGGGACGATATAGACTTTTCTCTCTATGACATGATATACATCGGGCCCGGCACCGAAACGAGGCAGGAGACCGCGAGGAAGGACCTTCTCAGCCGCTCCCATGAGATGATATCCGCAGTGCTGGATGGGACTGTCGTTCTGGCAACGGGTAACGCCATGGAGCTTTTCGGCGACAGCATCTCCTCTGAGAAGTGCCTGGGGCTCGTCCCCATGAAGACCGTGCTGACGGACAGAAGATACACCGGCGACGTGATCGTCACGAGCCCCCTCACCGGTGCCGCTGTGGGTTTCATCAACCGCAGCTCCGTCACGGACATAAGTCCCGAAGACGCCCTCTTCACCTATCTTTTCCGGGCAAAGGGACTGCCCGCCGAAAGGGCTGAAGGATACAGGTATCTCAACCTTTTCGGTACCCATCTGATCGGCCCGGTGCTGACGAAGAACCCCCGCTTCATGGACGTCTTCGTGAAGCTCCTGACCCAAAGGGCGGGAAAGGAATACGAACCTGTAAGCTATCCCCTGGAGGAAAGCATTTTTGAGAATACGATGCAGCAGCTGAACAGAAGACGGCGCTGAGATCTTAACCAGCCCCCCAGTATGAGGCTTTCCCAACGGTTTCGGAGGGAGGGCCTCTTTTTTATGTCCTGATCCCCGGATATGCGTCACAATATGCCCCAAAATCGGCGATATACCATTTAAAACGGATGTCAAATAGTTTATAATATATCAGAAAAATTTATATCAGTATAAATAATCTTTATGATACAAGAGGTATACATATGTCTGTCAGCGACATAATCAAGATGCTCAGCGGAATGAGCATGTTTCTCTTCGGCATGTCCGTCATGGGGGACAGCCTCAAGAAGGTGGCGGGGAGCCGGCTCGAGGAGATCCTCCAGAAGCTTTCCGGCAATACGGTAAAGGCCGTGCTCCTGGGCACCGTGGTCACGGCCCTGATACAGTCCTCCTCAGCCACGTCGGTCATGGTGGTGGGCTTCGTCAATTCGGGCATGATGAGCCTTCAGCAGGCCATGGGGGTCATCCTGGGAGCGATCCTGGGCACCAGCGTCACGGGCTGGGTGCTGTGTCTCAACAGCCTGGGAGGAAGCGGCGCCAGCATAGCGAGCCTTCTGAACACCTCCACTCTCACCGGGATCTTCGCAGTCATTGGAATAGCCATGTGGATGTTCTCAAAGAACCGTACAAGGAAGAACGTAGGAGGCATCCTGCTGGGCTTCGCGGTATTGATGTTCGGCATGAGCACCATGTCGGGCTCCGTGTCCGCATTGAAGGACGATCCGGCCTTCACTGAGGCCCTCACCCGCTTCTCGAATCCCTTCCTGGGGATCCTCGCGGGACTGCTTCTCACCGCGGTGCTCCAGAGCGCCAGCGCCACCGTCGGTATCCTCCAGGCCCTCTCTTCCACGGGGATCATAACCTTTGACATAGCCCTGCCGATAATCATGGGCATAGGCATCGGCGCCTGCGTGCCGGTGCTTCTCACCGCCATGGGCTCCAGCGTAAACGGCAGACGCTCCGCCTTCGGGTACCTGTTCACGAACCTGGCGGGGACCATCATAGTGGGAGGCATCTTCTACGCTGTGAACGCCTTCGTCTCCTTCAGCTTCATGGGGATGACCATGAGCATGGTGACCATCGCCCTGGTGAACACCCTGTTCAGGCTGGCTACCATCATCCTTCTCACCCCCGCCATCGGGATCATGGTGAAGGTGCTCACCCGCCTCTTCCCGGACGACGCTTCCTCCCTTGCCATCAAGGAGGACATGGAAAAGCTCAGCAGCCGATTCCTCTCCTATCCCTCCGCCGCGGTGGTCCAGTCCTCCGCTGTCTTAAAGACCGTCTGTGACAGGACATGCGAAAGCGTGGTCAGCGCGATAGAGGCGAGGCGCACAGGCGATGCCGGCACCATAGAGTCGGTCGCGGGGACGGAAGCCCTTATCGACAGATATGAAGACATGCTGGGAAGCTACATGGGACGGATCCTGGCCACGGATCCCGGAAAGAGCCTGACGGACAAGGTCAACGCGAACCTCCATGTGCTCAACAGGCTCGAGACCATGTCGGACCACGCCCTGGATGTGACGAACATCGTGGATGACATGAA
>CADBPP010000090.1 GCA_902796565.1 uncultured Eubacteriales bacterium
ACCGAGAAGGCCGGGCAAAGCGTTCGATCTGCAAGCCAGGAGACATGCCTGATATGCTGCTTTTTCAGAACGCGGAACTACGTTCGAAAAGCTTTTTTATGTAGTATAAAAACGGAGCTGCAGCGATGCGGCTCCTTTTTTATAAATATTTTTTAAATCATAGGAGAAAATGATTATGAAAAAGATCTTATCCTGCATCGTAGTCGTCCTTCTCATCGCCACCGCCTTCGCGGGCTGCGGCGGAAGCAAGGGACCCACAGATCAGGAAAAGGCAGACGCTGTCCAGGCTCTTATCGAAGCCATCCAGGTACAGACCCGTGATGAGAATACCGATAAGGCATGCGAAGACGCAAAGGCAGCATGGGATGCTCTTACCGATGCCCAGAAGGCACTGGTAGAGGATGCTGATTACTTCGCCCTCGATACCGGCGACGCTTCTCTGGATGACCCCAGAAACGCTGACGGCATCGGAGAGAAGGAACTGCTGGTGGTGAGCTTCGGTACATCCTTCAACGACAGCCGTGTCAAAGACATCAAGGCCATCGAGGATGCACTTCAGGTAGCTTATCCCGACTGGAGCGTAAGAAGAGCTTTCACGGCCCAGATCATCATCAACCACATCCAGGCCCGTGACGGCGAGAAGATCGACAACATGGATCAGGCTCTCGAGAGAGCAGTCGCCAACGGAGTCAAGATCCTGGTCGTTCAGCCCACTCACCTGATGCAGGGCGCCGAGTATGACGAGCTGTGCGCAGCAGTCAAGGCATACGAGGACAAGTTCGAGTCCGTGACCATCGCTGAGCCTCTTCTCGGTGTAGTCGGAGCAGACGCCACAGTCATCAACGCAGACAAGGAAGCTGTTGCCAAGGCAGCGGTAGCCGATGCGGTTTCCCTCGCCGGAGCTGAGAGCCTTGAGGCCCTTGCAGCTGACGGAACCGCCATCGTGTTCATGGGTCACGGAACCGCACATACCGCAAAGGTGACCTACATGCAGATGCAGACCATGATGGATACCCTCGGATACGCCAATGTATTCATCGGTACCGTCGAGGGTGAGCCCGAAGGCACCAGCGCCGAGGACATCATCGAGAAGGTCAAGGCCGCCGGTTACACCAAGGTCATCCTCAGACCTCTCATGGTAGTCGCGGGCGACCACGCCAACAACGCCATGGCCGGTGACGACGAGGATTCCTGGAAGAGCCTGTTTACAGCGGACGGATCCTTCGAATCCGTTGACTGCCAGATCGTTGGTCTCGGAAGAGTATTCGATGTACAGGTACTGTACGTTGAGCATGCGGGAGCCGCTATCTTCTAGGCTGCTGTTTCGGCAGATTTAAATCATTATGCAATGCGGGGAGGAAGGCGTATGCCTTCTTCCCTCTGATGCGTATAACTGGGAGGTTATTATTATCATGAAGAAATTTACAGTTTTACTTTTGGTGATGATTCTCATCGTTTCCTTCGCCGCCTGCGGAAAATCCGCTGAGCCTCAGAAGGAAGAGGAGCCCAAGCTTGCCGACGGAGAGTATGTCGTTAAGTTCAATACTGACAGCTCCATGTTCCACGCCAACGAAGTGGACGAGGGATGCGGACTGCTGACGGTCAAGGACGGAAAGATGGTTCTGTTCGTAAGACTTGCCGGTACCGGAGTCGTCAAGGTCTTCAAGGGAAAAGCCGAGGACGCTCAGAAGGAAGGAGCCGCTGTCATCGACTGTGTCGAGGCTGAAGTCGAATATCCCGACGGAATGAAGGACAAGGTCAACGCCTTCTACATGGAGATCGATGAACTCGATACAGAGTTCGACCTTGCCATCCTCGGAAAGAAAGGCACCTGGTACGATCACGTCGTAAGCGTTTCTTCTCCCGAAGAATAAATCAGATATTACCCTTGTTTCCCGTCTTGAAAAAGGCGGGAAACGTCATGAAAAGAAGCCGTATCCGCAGTGCGCATACGGCGAAAAAAGGTTTTATACGGGTGTCATGACAGCGCGTTTATGGCACCCTTTAGGTGGATTATGGCATTTGAATATTACGTGAGAAGCGGTCAGGAGAAGCTCAGGATGGGTTACACCACCGGCACCTGCGCCGCGCTGGCAGCCAAAGCGGCCTGCGAAGTCATCTTTTCCGGCACCGTGCCGGAGACCGTCAGCGTCCTGACTCCCAAGGGGATCACCGTGGAGGTGGAGCCCCATGCCTGCGAGGTGATCGAGCCCGGAAGGAAAGCCAGGGTATGCATCATCAAGGACGCGGGGGACGACGCCGACGTCACCAACGGCACAGAAGTATGGAGCGAAGTCACCCTCACCGATACCGAAGACATCGTGATCGACGGGGGAGAGGGCGTGGGCCGCGTCACCAAGGCGGGACTCGACCAGCCTGTCGGCAACGCCGCCATCAATTCCGGCCCCCGAAGCCAGATAACGGCGGCTGTGGTCGAGATGATAAAGAGCTATGAACATCCCGGCGGAGCGACGGTCATCGTATCCATCCCCGCGGGAAAGGAGCTGGCTAAGCATACCTTCAATCCCATCATCGGGATCGAGGGAGGCATCTCCGTTCTCGGGACCTCCGGCATAGTGGAGCCCATGAGCGAAGCGGCCCTGGTGGCCACCATCGACGTGACCATGAAGCAGGCCAGGCTCGAAAGCGACCGCCTTATCATCACTCCCGGAAACTACGGTGAGAACTTCATAGAGAACGGTCCTCTGGGGACGCCCACCTGTCCCGTGGTCAAGAGCTCCAACTTCATAGGGGAGACTCTGGACATGGCCGCGCTGTACGGTTTTAAGGAAGTCATCCTCATAGGCCACATAGGCAAGATCGTCAAGGTGGCCGCCGGCGTGATGAACACTCACTCAAAATATGCGGACGGAAGGAACGAAGTCTTCTGCGCCCACGCCGCCGTCCACGGCGCGAGCCGTTCCCAGTGCGAAAGACTGATGAACGCCGCCACCACGGACGCCTGCATCGAGATACTGGATGAAACTGGCATCCGCGGCGAGGTGATGGCATCCATCACCGACGCGGTGCAGAGACATCTGGACATCCGTGTCAGGGACCGCTACATCTGCGGAGCGGTATTATTCTCGAACGTATACTCAACACTGGGTATCACCGATAAAGCAAAACAACTGATGGAGGTATGGAAATGATCCATTTCGTAGGAGCAGGTCCCGGAGCAGAGGACCTTATCACAATAAGAGGAAAGAACCTTCTTGAGAAGGCTGACGTCATCATCTACGCGGGAAGTCTCGTGAATCCCGCTCTTCTGGCATACGCCAAGAAGGAAGCGAAGATCTACAACAGCGCCAAGATGACCCTGGAAGAGGTCATCGAGGTAATGAAGGACGCAGAGGCGAAGGGCCTCGACACCGTAAGACTGCACACCGGAGACCAGAGCCTTTTCGGAGCCATCAGGGAGCAGATGGACCTTCTGGACGAAGCGGGCATCTCCTATGACGACACACCGGGCGTATCCAGCTTCTCCGCGGCCGCCGCGGCATGCAACGCCGAATACACACTGCCCTCCGTCAGCCAGAGCGTCATCATCACCAGGATGGAGGGACGCACCCCCGTGCCCGAGGGAGAGAAGATGCGCCTGATGGCATCCCACGGATGCACCATGGTCATCTTTTTGAGCTCCTCTCTGCTGGACAAGGTCCAGGCGGAGCTCATGGAGGGAGGCTACAGCGCGGATACCCCCGCCGCCATCGTCTACAAGGCATCGTGGCCGGATGAGAAGGTCATGTACTGCACCGTGGGCACCATAGCGAAGACCGCCGAGGAGAACGGCATCAAGAACACCGCACTGGTACTGGTGGGAGGCTTCCTGGGAGACCGTTATGAGCGCAGCAAGCTCTACGATCCCACCTTCACGACCCTTTTCAGGAAAGCGTCCCATTCATGAGCGTACACCTGATAGCCTTTACCGACAAAGGTGAGGCTCTCGCAAAAAAGATCGCGGAGATATACCCCGCGGATGTCCTCAGAAGCCACGGCAGCGAGGCCAGAAGGAACTGGACCGAAGAGAACTTCAAGACAGGCAATGTCCTCATCTTCGTGGGAGCAATGGGCATCTGCATAAGGACCATCGCGCCCTATGTGAAGGACAAGACCACGGATCCCGCCGTGATAGTGGTGGACGAAGCTGCGAATCATGTGATCCCGGTGCTCTCCGGCCATCTGGGAGGAGCCAACTCCTTCGCCCAGGCCCTGGCGGAAGAGCTGGGCTCGGATGCGGTGCTCACCACCGCCACCGACGTGAACGGGCTTTTCGCCGCGGACGAATGGGCAAGGAAAAACGGGCTCAGGGTAGTGAATACCCGCCGCATAAAGTACGTGTCCTCGGCCCTTCTGGCGGGAAAGACCGTAAAGGCGGCCTGTGACGTCAGGCTGAGCGGTGAGATCCCCGAAGGCATCGTGATGACGGATACGGATCCCGACCTCTACATCGGATGGAAGACGACTGGGGACAGTGTCCTCTGCCTCGTTCCTCCCATGTGCGTACTGGGGATAGGCTGCAGGAGGAACACTCCCTTTGAGACTCTCAATGAAGGCATGGA
>CADBPP010000091.1 GCA_902796565.1 uncultured Eubacteriales bacterium
CAATATGATCCGGGCCACATGATGGAGAATATCATCTATAACGAACTGGTTTTACGGGGATATTCTGTTGACGTCGGTATGGTCCTGGAGCGGAAGAACAATGAAAAGAACCAGCGTGAAATTGACTTTGTCGTTAACGACGGGGACCGGCGCATCTATATTCAGTCTGCCTATCAAATAGATACGGAACAAAAAGAAAGTACGGAATTACAGTCAATGAAGCTGACGGGAGATTTCTTCAGGAAGGTTGTCATTCGCCTGGATATACCGCATAACTTCTATGACGACAACGGATTCTACCACTGTAATCTGATGGACTTTCTTCTCGGAAACATAGAGCTATTCTGATTCGTAGTGTACCTCCCATGACTTAAGTCACGGGCTTTGGGGGCCACTGACGAATCGCCGTCGCACGCTCGCGACTTCAGTCATGAGTAAGGCTGCGCCACACATCTAAGTAAAAAGTGCGTAATTACGCAAAATATCAGCTATAAGAAAAACCCCTTTCAGTCGCTGTGACTGAGAGGGATTGGTTTCAAAGATAATTCTGACAGAAATCAGCAGGAGACATGATATCCGGTTCAGCAGGGTAATGAGCAAGGTTTCCGGAAATCAGGATCGCATGGCAAAACTTAGCAACTTCGTAGAATTTTCGGTCGGTTTCGTCATGCTCAAATAAGACTTCTGGGATGGGGTCGGCAATGACAGAAATGCCGTTCTTGATTAACGGATCAAGAACAGCGCTGATTTCCCATTCGCTGAACTTGAACTTGGGATAATGGAAAACACGGTCATATTCTTCAAGAATGCGATAGTCATAGCAAACAGTGAACTTCCGGGAAAAAACCGCATTGAGGATGTTGCTTGCATTACGTCCAGGCGACCAGGCGGCATGAATAAGGATGTTGGTGTCAAGGACGATGTTCATGTCATCCTCCGTTCCTGGCTTCGTCAATAAAAGCTTCAATATCCTCGTCCGACATAAAGCCTTCGCGGGCGGCTCTGCGACGCATGCTGTTAAGGGCGATCATTGCTTTTGCCTGACGAACTGCCTGGACAATTTCGTCAAAGCTTCCCTCGGGAATGTCTATCATAAGGGCAGAAGGTCTGCCGTTATTCGTGAGCACAACCTCATCACCACGGTTTAGGTCTGCCCACATGCGTTTAGAGTCGGTGCGTAAATCGCGTACAGAGTAAAAATTCATAAGCTCACCTCCTGATACTATAGTACACGATTGTGTCCAAAAAGTCAACGGATTATGAGCACAATAGAAGAAGTCTGTAAGTATTTGTAATACTATCGTATGCTCTCCCGCAATTCAGCACGCCGCCTATAGAGGCGGGAGACTTCTTGCTGCATGCTCTTTAAAGCCTCTTTCAGATTTTCTTTCTGATATTTTGGTGATCACCGTTCTGCCTCGTATTCCTTATTCCGATTGATCTTCAATCTCGCAATGACCATTGTTTCCGCTTCACACATGCCTGATGCGGTCCATCTCTTATGATTTGCGGGAAATGGTCTTTGCACTCACACCGGTTTTCTCCGCGACTTTTGCCCGAGTGATATGAGCGTTCTCACTAATCGCTTTTTCGATCACTTCTTCCGGCGTTACTTCGTGAAGGACACCGTAAAGGTCATCGTGGGGGACGATGTCATTAACAGTGACCTCACGACCGATGCTCCAACTACATCCTTCACCGTTTATACGGTATCGGAAAGCTTTGAGGAGTTCCTTTTCAGGATGGAAGCGGAACCGGCAGGTGGCGGGGAGGAGACCTGAAAAACATATTCGCATACTGTTTTGATATGCTTTTTGGCCGAAAAGTGTTGCCATAACGGGAGTCGTAAGGATATAATGTTGTAAACGCCGGCAAACCGGCAGATCCATCTTTTTCGGAGGATACAGATATGATTTCCACCAGGGGCCGCTATGCCCTCAGGGTAATGACCGATCTCGCGAAAAATTCAGACGGAGGATACGTCCCCTTAAAGGACGTGGCCGCGAGACAGGGCATATCAAAAAAATATCTCGAGATAATCGTACGGGACATGGTCTCCGGGGATCTGGTGGAGGCCGCCAGCGGCCGCGGAGGGGGCTACAGACTCAGAAAGTCTCCCGAAGAGTATACCGTGTGGGAGATCCTCAGGATAACCGAGGGCCCCATGGATACGGTGGCATGCCTTGCGGAAAATGCCGAACAGTGCCCAATGAAGGACACCTGCCCCACCCTGCCCATGTGGGCGGAGTACGACAGCATGATCAAAAATTTCTTTATGTCAAAAAAACTCACGGATCTTCTCTGATCCGTGATGTTTTTTCATTCTTACTTACCGTCTCCCAGGGATGCGATCTCTTCCGATATGTCCACCATCTCCCCGAGCTTCAGATCCCACTCCCCGGGTTCGAACCTGAGGAACATCCCCGGAGTGAAGGTCATTTCCCCAACGTAGATATGCCCGTCAACATCGTACAGGTCCACCCTGACGAATGGAAATGATGAGGAAAGCTTCCTGGATATCTCCTTCATCTTTTCAAACTCCGCAGGCAGCTCCACACTGTCAGAGGAGCCTTTTCCCTTTCTCGCGAAGGGCAGTATCTCGCCGTTTTCATCCACGAAGACCCGTGACTCACCGTCACCTCCCCTGCCGGAGACTATCAGGGCGAACTTTATCTCTCCCCTGCTGCAGTAGAACTTGTAATCGTCAAGGCCCTTTTCCTCGTCCCCGATGAACTCCTCGATGACTATAAGGGGTTTTTCCAGCTTTTCGTCCGTGACGCACATGTTTCGGTAATAATAGATGTTCCATGGATAGAGCCAAGAGGAGAAGATGGCCCTGATGCGGTCGGTATCGAGTTTCGACTTATCCTTTACGATCATGACCTTCTCAGCACCCCAGCCCCCGTTGAGTTTGGCGACAAATCGCTTCGGCAGGGATTCGAAATCTATGTCCATGGCGTTTTCGTAGGCGCCTATCATGGGGACCACATGATCGTATCCCACCCTTGAGCCTGCCCATTCCTTGGCCTTTGCCTTGTCCGCGGCCACGGCTATGTCGGGATTTCTGTAATTAAGGGCCAGCCAGATGATCTTTTCGTTCAGGGTCTTCGGATCGTCCAGATCGGGGAAATATCCCAGCTGTTTGTAGGCCCTCTGCTCGCAGTGGATGCGCTTTAGCTCATAGGTGATCTTCCCTTCCGCCAGGAAGGACGTTATGGGGCTGTCAGCGTAGTAGCGGTACATATCCTCCGGTCTCTTCTCCGGCGGAACGTACTTTTCCTTTCTGTAACAGAACTCAAAGAAGAAGAGGCGCACATAGTACCTTTTGTAACCTTCCCAGACCTCCGTATGGACCTCGTAGGGTATCCGAAAGCCCCCTATCGCAAAATATCTTCTGTCCTTTACCTTTAACTTTCCAATAAACATCTCTCAGTCCTCTGTAACAAGCTTTTCGGGAAGTATTATCTTTTCACCGAGACGAAGGTCCCACTCGACAGGATCGAAGGGCAGTATGCCCCCTCCGGAATAGAAGGTCATCTCACCCACATATATCCTGCCGGTATCGGTGAGGAAAAAGTCCACTCTGACGAACGGGAAATCTCCCGCCAGGATCTCTCCCATACGCATCATCTCCCCGATCTCGGAAGGGACTTCGGGAGGAGGCACGAGCCTCGGCTTCCTGCCGTAGGTGAAGGGCATGGGCTCCAGCTTTTCGTCAAAGAAGGTATATGTCAGGCCTTTGCCGGAGAACCGTTCGGTGGCGATGAACATGTAGATGAACTTCCCCCGGGAGAAGTACAGCTTGTAATCATAGAGCTGCTCACCGGTCTGGGTAATGTATTCCTCCGCGTAGATGGTGCGGCCGATGTGCCGGTATGCCCAGTTGAAGTACTGCCAGTAGCAGTTGCGGTCCGGCTTGCCCCAGATATCCAGGGCCCTTCTCACCTTCTCCTCGTCGAAGGAAGACTTGTCGTCCACTATGATGTTGTAGCCGCTGCACCAGTTGACCTTCAGGACGAAACGGTCGGGAAGAAGGGAAAAATCCACGTCCCCGGGCTCGTCGAACACCCTTATTACAGGCACGGTAAAGCCCTCCCCCAGCTTTTGGGCCACGTAGTCCTTCATAGCGTACTTGTCGGCGCATCTTACCATCCGGGGATCCTGATAATACAGCTTCAGCCACATGATCTTCTCGTTGAAGGTGCGGGGACTGTCGAGATCCGGAGCATACCCCACCCTGTCGGTGAATTCCTTTTCAAGGATCTGTCTTCTTTTTTCAAGGCTCAGTATGTCCCTTATCTCATAGTGTTCCCTTTTGATATTTCTTTTCTTTCTCTGTTCGGATCCCATAGGGCCTATACCACATGCCGGACCCCTGGGGGTCCGGCAGCCGATCTTCTGATTTTTATTCCAGTTCCGCCGCGGCCTGTTTGAGAAGCTCTCTTATGGGCAGCTTCTGCGGGCACGCGTCCTCGCACTGTCCGCACTCAACGCAGTCGGAAGGTTTCCCGTGGCCCCTGGTGGCCATCCCGAAGCCGAAGGCGGCGTCGGTACCGGGGAACTGCTTCTTCTCGTTCATGACAGCGAAGATGTTGGGGATCTGGATCTCCTGGGGGCATCCGTCCGTGCAGTAGCGGCATGCGGTGCACTGTATCAGCTTCAGGGAGTTGATGATGTCCCTGACCCTGAATACGGCCGCGGTCTCCTCTTCGGAGAGGGGCACGAAGTCCTTCATGTAGCTTACGTTGTCCTGCATCTGAGCGAGGGTGCTCATTCCGGAGAGCACCATGAAGATGTTCTCGAAGCCTGCCGCGAAGCGGATGGCGTAGCTGGCGGGGGATGCGTCTCCCATCTCCTTGAAGACCGCAGCGGCTTCGTCCGCCATGTTGGCGAGCTTTCCGCCCTTTACGGGCTCCATGACTATCGCCTTCTTGCCGTGCTTTGAGATCACGTCGTAGCAGGCCTTGCTCTGGACCTTGTCATCCTCGTAGTCCAGGTAGTTGAACTGGATCTGGACGACTTCCAGTTCGGGGTATTCCGTGAGGATCTTATCGAGGACCTCGGCGGAATCATGGAATGAGATCCCCACATGGCGTATCTTTCCTTCCTTCTTCAGCTCGAAGGCTGTCTCGTAGGCCCTGCAGCTCTTGTACTTGGCGAAATTCTCCTCGTTCTGGGCGTGCATCAGATAGAAATCGAAATAGTCTACTCCAGCGTCCTTCAGCTGCGTCTCGAAAAGGGGACGGATCTCATCCTCGCTGTTGAAGTTGAACTTTGAAAGCTTGTCCGTCAGGATGAAAGCATCCCTGGGATAACGCTTGACCACCGCTTCGCGGATAGCCGTCTCGCTCTGTCCTCCCAGGTATACATGGGCGGTGTCGAAATAATTGAAACCGCTCTCCAGGAACAGATCCACCATCTGCTTGAACTGTTCGATATCAACCTTGTCGCCGATCATCGGGAGCCTCATGCAGCCGAATCCGAATTTCTTCTTTACTCTGTCCATTAATCAACTCTCCTTGCTTTGTTTTTTCGCCCGCCGGAGGCCCGGATAACCATCCGTGCCTCTCCGGCGCATCTTGCTTTATCGTCTGTATATCTGAAATTATACACAAAAAAAACCGCTGTGTAAATATCGTTTTTCTCCCATGGCAAAGGCCTTTTCCTATCCCCCCGGGAGGGATGGTGAAAAAAGGATTGAAAAGTGGTCCTCAAATTCATTTTTTATTCAAAATGCCTTTTAACAATCCCGCCGGGAGACAAAGAAAGGGCTTTTTTCAGCATTAAATATACCGGGTGCATCGAAGTTTAACGGGTCGGACGATTGAACACGGGAGGCCATGTATGATACAATATCTACAATGAGAGTAATGTGTAATTCCGCATTAACGTGGGATCTGATGTGGAATCACTGCTTTTGCGGCCTTTTTTCATGCCGCTTATCAAATTATCCTTATTTATTAACCCACATATTTTTTGAAGGAGGCTACAATGGAAGCTGAGAAAATTCTCAATGACAGAATTGAAAAAGCAACACAAAACCTTATTCCGCTCGAGAAGATGGAAGAAGAG
The DNA here is from genome assembly GCA_902796565.1 of uncultured Eubacteriales bacterium. Classification (GTDB taxonomy): domain Bacteria; phylum Bacillota; class Clostridia; order Eubacteriales; family Anaerofustaceae; genus RUG14186. The sequence continues at coordinate 6,073 of CADBPP010000091.1, forward strand.
TACGCCAAGCTTATCGAGAACGGTGCTAAAAAGGGCGCAGACAGCTACACTTACCGTGTAAAGAACCAGACCCCTCACTGCAAGTTCGGTGAGGAAGGCATCTGCTGCCGTATCTGCACGATGGGCCCCTGCCGCATCACTGCAAAGGCACCCAGAGGAATCTGCGGATGCGACGTTCACGGTATCGTTGCAAGAAACTACGTAAGATTCACCGCAGGCGGAACCGCTACCCACTCTGACCACGGCCGTGCCATCTGCCACACCCTTTATGAAGCAAGCGCAGACGGAAACTATCACGTTAAGGATCCCGAGAAGCTCATGAGGCTCGCGAAGGAATGGGAGATCCCCACAGAGGGAAGAGACATTTATGACATCGCTCACGACGCAGCGCTGATCGGTCTTGAGGAGTATGGTAAGCCCTTCGGATTCCAGAGATTCATCGACAGAGCTACCCCCGAAAGAAAAGAGACCTGGATCAGGGAAGAAGTCGCCCCCAGAGCCATCGACAGGGAAGTTTCCACCGACCTGCACATGACCCACATGGGATGCTCATCCGAAGCCTATGCTCTTATCAGACAGGCCCTCAGAAGCGGCCTGTCCGACGGATGGGGCGGATCAATGATGGGTACAGAAATGTCCGACATCATGTTCGGAACTCCTATGCCCATCGACTGCGAAGCCAACCTCGGAACGATCAAGGCTGACTACGTCAACATCATGGTCCACGGACATGATCCTTCGGTTTCCGAAATGATCATCTACTACTCAGAGGATCCCGAAATGATCCAGAAGGCAAAGGACCTCGGTGCCAAGGGCATCAACGTTGTCGGCGTATGCTGCACATCAAACGAAGTCGCGATGCGTCACGGAATCTCCATGGCAGGAAACTTCCTCCAGCAGGAGAACTGCATCCTCACCGGAGCCATCGAAGCATGCGTAGTCGACGTACAGTGCATCTTCCCCGCCCTCGGACCCCTGAGCAAGTGCTTCCATACCAAGTTCATCACCACCAGTGAGATCGCCCGTATGCCCGAGAGCCAGTTCATCCAGTTCGATCCTCATACAGCAGGCAGAGACGCCAAGAAGATCGTAGAGATGGCAGTCGAGAACTACAAGAACAGGGATAAGGATTCCGTATACATCCCCGACATGAAGACAAAGGCCACCGTAGGCTATTCCTGCGAAGCCATCGTCAAGCAGCTCGATACAGTCACCAACTCCTTCGTTGATGAGATCGGCACATACAAGCCCCTCGTTGAGTGCGTCACCTCCGGAGTTCTGCGCGGAGCCGTCGCTATGGTCGGCTGCAACAACCCGAGAGTACGTGCCGACCTGGCACACATCAGCCTCATGAAGAAGCTCCTGAAGAACGACATCATCCTGGTGCTCTCCGGATGCTCCGCTCAGGCAGCCGCAAAGGCAGGCCTCATGTGCAAGGAAGCAAAGGAAGTCTGCGGAGCCGGACTCAAGAGAGTCTGCGAGCTGGCTGACATTCCTCCCGTGCTCCACATGGGTTCATGCGTTGACATCAGCCGTATGATGCTGCTGGTCAACTACATCGCAAGAGACTGGGGCATCGACGTTCCTCAGCTGCCCATCCTCGGATGCGCTCCCGAGTGGATGAGTGAGAAGGCTGTTTCCATCGGTAACTACGTTGTGGCAACCGGTATCGATACCTTCCTGGGAATCGTTCCCTACACTTCAGGTTCACAGCTGGTCACCGACATCCTGTGCGGCGGAGTCGAGGACGGCGTACAGTCATGGGTTGGAGCTCACTTCTTCTTCGAGACAGACATCGACAAGCTCGGCGACATGATGATCGAACGTATCGAAGAGAAGAGACGCGCTCTGAATATATAATCTATAGGACAGTTTAGGAGATTTATCCGCCATGAAGATAGCTGTAACGGGAAAAGGAGGAGTCGGCAAAACGACTTTCACCGCGATCCTGTCAAGACTTTACGCTGATGAGGGAAGAAAAGTGCTGGCTGTGGACGTTGATCCCGACGCAAACCTCGGACAGGCCCTGGGGTTCTCCCCCGAGGAGCTCGCACAGATAATCCCCATCTCCCAGATGAAGGAAATGATCAAGGAACGCACCAATTCCCAGGATTCAGCTTTCAGCACTCTCTACACCCTCAATCCCAAGGTCGATGACCTGCCGGAGAAATACGCCAGGGAAGTGAACGGAGTAAAGCTGCTTACGCTGGGTACCGTCGATGTGGGCGGCAGCGGATGCGTGTGTCCCGAACATACCCTGATAAAGAGACTGATAATGCACCTGGTGCTGAGGGCCGACGAAGTGGTCATAATGGACATGGAAGCCGGCATAGAGCATCTGGGCAGAGGCACAGCCTCCGGCGTGGACGAGTTCATCGTGGTCATAGAACCGGGAGCCAGAAGCATACAGACCTATGAAAAGGTAAAGCAGCTGGCACTGGATCTGGGAGTCAGCAGAGTCAGAGTGGTGGCCAATAAGGTAAGGGACGAGGAAGACGAAGAATTCATCCGCGAGCACATCAAGGACGATCTTCTCGGATTCATCCACTACAATCCCGAAGTCATAGACGCCGACCGCAGGGGAAGCTCACCCTATGACATCTCCGAACAGGCTGTAAGAGAAATTAAAAGCATAAAGGACAGGATCGATTCCGATCTTGCCGATTCTCAAAAATAAACTATATATGAGGTAAAAGTACATGACACTTATGGACAGAGTCTTCCAAGGCTCAGATGATATGTATGAAATAGCGGTCAAAGCTGTTGACGAAGCTATTGCCAAGTTTGGTGAGGAAGCCAACGCAGCACTGCCCAATACCGCATACTGCCTGCCCTGTCTGTATGCCTTCTCAGGCGAGAAGTTCCAGACCCTTGGCCAGGTCAAAAACGGCGCTCTGACGTTCATCAAGGACTTCATGACCCGTAATCTCAGAGTACATGACGTATTTACCAACGGTATAGCCACCGCCCTCTCCGCAGAGGTCATCGAGGCTATGAAGTACGTCATGAACAACGGAGAGAACCCCTACACGGAGAAGTGGGAAGGATATCACGGACATCTTTCCGACGCTGAGATCCGTGAGCTGGGCGTTCCCCTCGTAACCGATGACATCCCCGGCGTTGCCGTTCTTATCGGACCCGCTCCCACAAAGGAGATCGCTGCTGACCTTATCAAGGGTTACCAGTCGAAGGGCATCATGGTCTTCATGACCGGCGGCATCATCGACCAGGCAAGAGAAGCCAACGTCAACATGGGCTACAAAATCCGTGTGGTCCCCCTCGGAGATGAGCTTCCTTCCGTTATCCACGTTGTAAGCGTTGCCATCAGAGCAGCACTGATCTTCGGTGCTATTCCTCCGGGAGACTTCGACGGCATCCTCAAGTACACGAAGGACAGAGTCAAGGCATTCGTTAACGCTTTCGCACCCCTCAGCCACATGACAGTGGGCTGCGGCGCAGGCGCCATCGCCCTTGGATTCCCCGTCATCACCGATGAGAAGGAGAACATCTGGGCTATCCCGAAGAGCCTCGTTCTGTATGATGGATATGAGAACTACATCCCCGCTTCCATCGAGGCAAGAGGCATCAAGCTGAAAATCACAGAGATGGATATTCCTATCTCCTATGCATCCGCATTCGAGGGCGAGATCATCCGTCGTGCGAACATGCAGCTTGAGGCTGACGGTTCAAGAGAAGACAGCTTCGAGCTGGTCAGGACCCTGGATGCTTCCCAGGTCGAGGATCACAAGATCGAAGTTATCGGCAAGGATTTCGATGAGTACGATTTCGGCAGCAGGATCACCATGGCGACCATCGTTGAGGTAGCCGGAAGAGCAATGCAGGACGACTTCGAGCCCGTTATCGAAAGAAAGATCCACGAATACTTCAACAAGCTGGAAGGTATCATGCATACCGGTCAGAGAGAAATGATCCGTATCCGTGTTTCTGATTCAGCATTCAATGCCGGATTCAGAGCAAAGCACTTCGGAGAAGTCCTCTGGGCAGCAATGAAGAGCGAATTCGATACCATTATCGACAAGCTCCAGGTAAAGATCATCACCGATCCCGCAAAGGTCACCGAGCTGAAGAATTCCATCGCGATGCCTACTTACGAGAAGAGAGATGACAGACTTGCATCCCTCACCGACGAGAACGTCGACAGGTTCTTCACCTGCACGATGTGCCAGAGCTTCTCACCGAGCCATGTATGCGTCGTTACCCCCGAGAGACTGGGTCTGTGCGGTGCTGTTTCCTGGCTGGATGCTCAGGCGACCAACAAGCTCAATCCCGAAGGACCCTGCCAGCCCATCATCAAGGGCACGCCCATCGATGAGCACGTAGGAAGCTGGGAGTCCGTCAACGAGACAGTTCACAAGTATTCACAGGGCGCTCTTGAGAAGGTCACACTGTACTCCATCATGGAAGACCCGATGACCTCCTGCGGATGCTTCGAGTGCATCTGCGGTATCGAGCCCATGTCCAACGGTGTTCTGATCGTTAACCGTGAGTTCACCGGCATGACTCCTATCGGAATGACCTTCGGAGATCTCGCTTCCATGACCGGCGGCGGAGTCCAGACTCCCGGATTCATGGGTCACGGCAAGAACTTCATCTCCTCCAAGAAGTTCATGAAGGCAGACGGCGGTATCGAGCGTATCGTATGGATGCCCAAGGCACTGAAGGAGACCGTTGCAGAGAAGCTCAACGCGACTGCAAAGGAACTCTACGGTATCGAGAACTTCACCGACATGATCGGCGATGAAGAGACCGCTCCCGATGAGGAAACACTGTATGCATTCCTCTCTGAGAAGGGACATCCCGCACTCGGTATGGAACCGCTTATGTAATCAGTACATTTTCACAAAAGGATCTTCCCGCAAGGGAAGATCCTTTTTCATTTCGCAACATCATGATATTATCTATGTACACAGGATTGCAATTACATGACCGCGGAGCAGATTTCAGACATCGCTATTAAGTTTTTGCCTCGGCGGGGATCACGAGGACATCGAATCACAGCATTCACTCAGGCAAAGCGTGGTCGGTTTTTCATCTGGAGTTGGGAGGATAATAAATGGGAAAAGAATTTTTTGTCATCTTCGATATGGACGGAGTGATCTTCGATTCTGAAAGAGCATGCTTCGAATGCTGGCTGGAGGCTGCAGACATGCTTAAAGTAAAAGGGATGAGGGAATTCTATCCCCGGATCATAGGCACCAACGCGAACCAGACGCTACGGATGGCACGGGAAGCCTTTGACGGCATAACGGGGGAAGGGACCGCGGAGGAGCTCCAGAGACTCAGTTCAGAGATATTCCACCAAAGATATGACAACGGGGGGCTGCCTCTGAAGAAAGGGGCGGTGGAGATACTTGGGTACCTTAAGGACGAAGGGATCAGAACAGCCCTCGCCTCATCCACCCGTACCCAGCAGGTGATCAGAGAGCTTACGAATGCAGGGCTCATCGATTACTTCGATTCCGTGACCGGGGGCGACAGCGTCACCATCAGCAAACCGGATCCACAGATATATCTTATTGCCTGCGAAAAGCTGGGGAGCCTCCCCCGCGAGACCTTTGCGATAGAGGATTCCTTCAACGGCATACGCTCAGCCCACAGGGCGGGAATGAGGCCCCTCATGGTCCCGGACATGATCCCTCCGGACGACGAGATGCTAAGCCTCAGCGAGGCGATATTCGGGGACCTCACGGAAGTACTTGAATACTTCAGGAAATCGGGAAACAGATAACGGAGAGTTGAACGAATCACGTACAAAAAGATCCATTCATCTATACGCAACATGGCTGCGCTGAGATGAATGGATCTTGTCTTATAAGCGTGATGATGTTTGAAGGATGCTTCTCAGAACAGATCCAGAAGGATGCTGAACATGCCTATGCCTGCGGCAAATGTCCCTATGACGCTACCGATGTTGCCCATGACCACCACCAGCAGAACCTTGGTGAGACGGTTGCGGATGAATCCCCTGAGGGTCGATACATCGTCCGCCAGGGTCTCGGTGTCACCCACTGTGGGTGCGACCAGCTTTGCCTGGGCAAGGCCGGCGAACCATCCCGCTGCCAGAAGAGGATTGAGGGATGTTATGGGGGCAGCGACGAACGCCGTCAGCACCGAG
>CADBPP010000092.1 GCA_902796565.1 uncultured Eubacteriales bacterium
ATGAGCATATCCAATGCGCTGCGGTAGATCTTTACCGTATCATTGAAGATATGATTGTAATGTTTGATCTTTACGCTGTATGCGGTGGATATCTTCAAACCGGGTACCTCCATGAAGGTTATAGCGCTCAGTAATATAGACAGTGTGCAGCAATTGCAGATGTGCTGTTGAAAACGCTGAAAACATCTGCCACTGAACCGGATGCCGAAAAACAGTTTCCCCGTTTTATATTTCATGAACAATATAGGCACAGGAGGAGGAAAAGTCCTCTAAACAATTATTGATTTTTCAGAAAGTGTGTGTGGTGCCGCCTGACTCATGAAGTCGCGAGCGTGCGGCGGCGATTCGTCAATTGAAGATATAATAGCCCTGCTTTTGCTTGTATGATATAGTTTTATAGTCTCCTGAATTACCGCGGATCCGGACCGCATACTCTCCTCGAAGATTGTCTCCGTTTTTACCAATCACATTCTGAACGGTGTCCGGCTGTTCGAAAGGCGGTATCATTTCAATTGTGATCTCATATTTCCCGTCCGGCAAACTGTCAAAAACGCTTACAGGAGTCAGTCCGACGCCGTATTTTCCCATAGCGAACTCGGCCTTCATGCTTTGACCTGCTTCGTTGGTAAGCATTATCAGCATCCTTGTGCCCTCGGGAAGATTGCTGGCTGCGCCTATGTACATTTCTCCCGTGTTCTGGTCAGTGCGTGAAGTGTATTCAACGGTCACATATAGCCCGCTCAAATTACGGTTTATATATGCACTTATATTTACTGCGATCATCAGAATCAGGGAGATATATACAAGCCAGGCCAGGAATACAGCTGTCTTTCTGACATTATCGTTCAAACCGCTGCATTTTCGATTAACTGCTGATGGGAAAACAAATAACCACTCTAGTATATTCCGTAGTTTAGTTTTCATTTTGATTGTTGATATGCTGTTAGTGTGAAAGTAGAATTACCCAGTCTCTAAAAGTATTTATGGATAAATTGTTGTTGCTCCAGAGTCTACCAAAAAATTGTGTCCTTCATCCGCAGTAGCATTGACATATAAACCAACACAATAATCATATACTGGATAGCCACCAATTTCTAACACAACATAATAGCCGTTAGCCATCGAGTATGCATATGTTTGCGCACTATTTACCCCATAGTCAACGATATGCGCATTAGCTGTATCAACCGTATTATATAATATAATAGGGGCAGTATTATTACCTGTATAGTTATAGTAAACTCGATTATACAGAATACACTGAGTTGTTAGATGTGTATAGTTATACATATACTTAAACAGTTTGTTATATGTGGATCTTATCTCGCTGATAGCTTCTGGCGCATACTCTATCAATAGTGAAAAAGAATCATCTGTGTATATCGTAAACATGTAATTACATTCATTTATTTTTTTTGAATACACATACTCCGGTTCAGCAGATCTATTTACTTCGTTGGATAAGGCATCTTTCACCTTTTCTTCTATTTCCGGGAACAAATCAATGATATCTTCAATCGTAATGATTTCATCATCCGCATCTGTACCTGCAAATGTCGTGGAAAATGGAATAATTATCAAAGTTAGCACAACTATAAAAGCAATTGTTTTCTTCATAATATCCCCCTTATATATAATAATACATTGCTATTATACAATACATATTACTGTTCATCTATATAACACAATAAAACCTTACAGTTCTGCAATAATTGGACGAAATTTAGTGGGCAAGGGGTAGGGGGTGCGGACAGGGATCTGTTTTATCACTCAACGCTGTCTTTTGTAGATAATCATTTCTTCGGTTCTTTAAAATTCTGAGTTGTCCCCCCTCATAAGCATCGTCGGCAAGGCTTTTGTCATGCTGTTCCCTGGATGATGACGCCATGGGATAAGAAGGTATCCTGCAGAGCTTTCTGCTTTTAATGACAGTGTGTTCAGCCCCTCATGCGTGGGGCGGCATGAGGGGCAGTGACGCATTCGGGGAATACAGAGCCCCGGCCGTTCAGCTGCGGCAGACTGATCGCTTCGGGCACCATATTTCCGGGGGATCACGCTCCTTACTATGAAAGAGAAAAGGAGCTGTTCCTTCCATGACGTAAGTCATTTCGGAACAGCTCCCCTGGATTTCTGTGAAAAGCCGGATTACTTGAGCTCGCACTTTCCGCCTGCTTCGGCGATCTTGTTGACGATGAGCTCTGCCTCTTCCTTGGAGATGGCTTCCTTCAGCTTGCTGGGTGCGTTGTCGACCAGATCCTTTGCTTCCTTAAGAGCAAGACCGGTGGCTTCTCTGACGGCCTTGACGACCTTGAGCTTCTCAGCACCGACATCGGTGAGCATAACATCCCACTCTGTCTTCTCTTCAACTTCCACTGCGGGGCCTGCTGCTACAGCTACAACGGGTGCTGAAGCGCTTACTCCGAATTCCTCTTCCATTGCCTTGACCAGTTCGCTGAGTTCGAGAACTGTCATACCTTTAATGCTTTCAATGATTGCATCGAATTTTTCGCTCATTTTTAATATCCTTTCGAAATTTAAATAGTGTTCAGCCTGTTAAGCTGTAGCCTCTTCCTTCTGCTTTCTGATCGCGTCGAGAGCATATACGAAGTTCGAGATGGGTGCGTTCATGCTGCCGAGAACTCTGGCGATCATGACGTCCTTTGACGGGAGCTGTGCGATGGAGTTTACTTCCTCTGCGGAAGTCACCTTCTTTTCCACAACGCCGCCCTTGAATTTGAGGGTCTGAAGCTTGTTGGCGGTGACGTAGTCGTAAATGACCTTTGCGGGTGCGACCGCGTCATTGTCGCAGAACGCGACTGCCGTGATACCCTCGAGAGCTTCTGTCAGTTCATCGTATCCGCAGGCTTTTGCAGCGAAACGCATGAATGTGTTCTTGTAGACCTTGTAGTCCACTCCGGCCTCTCTGGCGATTTTCCTGAGGTTCGTTGCGTGTTCAACGCTCAGACCCTGGTAATCCACCAGCACGAAGGACTCGGCATTCTGCATCTTCTCTGTGATCTCATTTACGATCGCTTTCTTGCCTTCGAGAATTTTTTCAGATGACATCGTGCTACCTCCTTGTTGAAATATGGGTGTAACAGCCTAAAAAAGACTCTTCAGCCGCAGGGCAAAAGAGTCTTCTGATCTCAGATGATACTTCCACCTCGACAGGATATTTAAGCCTTTCGGGCACCTGTTGTCTCTGGCTGTTATTCATTTTGCGTGCTGTATTATAGCACGCCTCTGACATGATTGCAACAGTTTTTACAGTTTTGCGACGTTGATCTTGATTCCGGGGCTCATCGTGGATGCCACGGTGACGCTCTTGAAATACTGTCCCTTTGCAGCGGCGGGCTTTGCCTTTCTGATGGTATCGATAAGGGTATCGATGTTCTCAGCGAGGGCTTCATCACTGAAGCTTGCCTTACCTACCGGGCAGTGGATGATGTTGGTCTTGTCGAGTCTGTACTCGATCTTACCGGCCTTGGCGTCATTGACGGCCTTGGCTACATCCATGGTAACGGTACCGGTCTTGGGGTTGGGCATGAGTCCGCGGGGACCGAGGATCTTACCGAGACGGCCTACGACACCCATCATGTCGGGGGTAGCGATGACCGCGTCGAAATCCAGCCAGCCCTCTTTCTGGATCTTGTCGATGAACTCTTCGGCTCCTACGAAGTCAGCTCCTGCCTGGGTCGCTTCCTCTGCCTTGGCGCCCTTTGCGAACACGAGCACTCTGGTGGTACGTCCGGTACCATGGGGAAGAACGATGGCTCCTCTGACCTGCTGATCCGCGTGACGGGAGTCAACGCCCAGCTTTACGTGCAGCTCGATGGTCTCATCAAACTTTGCTGTTGCGAGCTTCTTTACGAGAGCAGGTGCTTCTTCCAGATCGTAAAGCTTGCCCTTTTCAAGGATCTCTTTCTTGGCTAAGTAATTCTTTGCCTTTTTCATTTTGACCTTTCTGTGGTATTACGCCTCCCACAATAGCGGCGTTTTATATGTTAATCCCGGATGAAGGATTACTCCTCCACCAGAACTCCCATGCTTCTTGCTGTTCCGGCCACCATGCTCATGGCCGCTTCGATGCTGGCTGCGTTGAGATCCGGCATCTTGGTCTCGGCGATCTCTCTGACCTGAGCCTTTGTGAGGGTGCCGACCTTCTGCTTGTTGGGCTTTCCGGATGCTGTCTCCAGTCCGAGAGCCTTCTTGATCAGGACTGCCGCGGGGGGCGTCTTGGTGACGAATGTGAATGTGGAATCCTGATAGACCGTGATAACGACAGGGATGATCAGGCCGGCCTGCTTTTCAGTTCTTGCGTTGTACTCCTTGCAGAACTGCATGATGTTGACGCTGTGCTGACCGAGCGCGGGACCTACCGGGGGTGCCGGGGTCGCTTTTCCTGCAGGTATCTGTAATTTTATAATTCCTGTAACCTTTTTTGCCATTTTTGGTATTCCTCCGAAATATTATAACTCTATTTTTTTGATCTGCGAGAAATCCAGTTCTATAAGTGTCTGAGTGTTGAACATGTAGATGCTCGCCTTTATCTTGTGTCCGCCCATATTAATCTCTTCAACTGTGCCCTCGTTCCCGCTGAAGGAACCGTCCGTGATCTCTATGCGGTCCCCGACCTTGACATCGATGGTCGGAACGGGTGCCTTGGGCTCCGGCTCAGGCGCTTCGGCCGGTGCAGCCGCAGTCTTGATGCCCAGTCCCGCAAGCTCCCTGTCTGTAAGGGGTACCGGCTTGCTGGCGGGCCCGACGAATCCGGTGACTCCTCTGGTGTTTCTTACCACGTACCAGGATTCATCCGTCATGTACATATTCACCAGAACATAGGATGGGAAGATCTTCTTGGAAACGACCTTTCTTTCACCGTTCTTGGTCTCTTCGACGTCGTACATCGGCACCACTACCTCAAGTATGACGTCCTCCATGTTTCTGCTCTGAACCGTAGCTTCTATGTTTGCCTTGACCTTGTTTTCGTATCCGGAATAAGTATGAGCCACGTACCACTTTGCGCCGTTAGAATCGCTCATATTGCATTTCCTTCCTTATCGATTAGAAGAAGTTGTAGAACCATCCGGTCAGCCATGTGAAGATCGTGTCGAAAAGGAACACGAGCAGGGCTGTGAGGGCCACTATCACGATGACGACCATTGTGCTCTTGAACAGCTCGCTGCGGTTGGGCCATGACACTTTTTTGAGCTCTCTGTAGCTTTCCGCAAAATAATTGAAAAGAGCCTTGATCCACCTTACGAGGAAAAATTCTCTTTTGGTGTTAGCATTATTCTTTGCCATTTACTGCCTCCGGGAATACCCTTACTTGGTTTCCTTGTGAAGTGTGTGCTTTTTGCAGAATCTGCAGTACTTCTTGATCTCCATCCTCTCCTTGGGACGATCTTTGTTTTTCTTTGTGTCGTAATTTCTCTGCTTGCACTCTGTGCATTCGAGGGTAACCTTAACTCTCATTATCTGAACTCCTTCAACTGTAATTATTTTTTCACACTAAAAAAAGGCCTTTTCGCCTCAGGTGAATTCAGTATATCATAAATATCCGACAATGCAATAGCGCAGCGAAAAATTATTAATATTTTTGCGGGGAAACGGCCCGCCGTGGCGGGCCGCGTTCGTATCAGGCTCCTATTCCCAGTACGGTCTGGGCGATGGTGAAATATATGGTCAGCGAAACGGCGTCCACGATGGTGGTGATCAGCGGGCTTGCCATCAGCGCCGGGTCGGCGCCGAGGCGTTTGGCCAGCATGGGCATCATGGTGGCTATGCTCTTCGCGATCATCACGGTGAGCAGAAGGGACACCGAAACGATCAGAGCGATGGTGAATTCTCCCGGATGGAAGAGCAGTACCCTGCCGAAGTTCACCGCAGCCAGCACGGCTCCCACCAGTATGCTGACACGGATCTCCTTCCACCAGACCCTGAAGAAGTCTGAAAGCTCGATCTCGCTGAGGGCCATACCTCTTATGATGGTGGTGGAGGTCTGGCTTCCCGCGTTTCCGCCTGTGTCCGTCAGCATGGGCATGAAGGTGACCAGCAGGGGATACGCGGCGAAGGCCAGCTGGTACTTCGAAAGTATGGTTCCCGAAATGGTGGCTGAAATCATGAGTACCAGCAGCCACACCAGACGGTTCTTTGCCAGGGTGAAGACCCCTGTCTGCATGTAGGGCTTTTCCGAGGGCTTCATGGCGGCCATGAGTTCGAAGTCCTCTGTGGCCTCTTCCACCAGGACGTCGACCGCGTCGTCGATGGAGACGACGCCCACGAGCCTTCCCTCGTTGTCGGTGACGGGGATGTTCAGAAGGTCGTATTTCGAGAACAGGTGTCCCACTTCCTCCTTGTCCGTCAGGGTCGTGGTGGAGATGAAGTCCTCTATCATCACATCCTCTATGAGGGTGTCGTCGTCACTCAGGAGCAGGTCCTTCATGTGGACCACTCCCAGGAGCTTTCTCTTGGCGTCGGTCACATAGCTGGTATAGATGATCTCTCCGTCGATGTCGCTGTTACGGATCCTGTCGATGGCCTGTTTTACGGTCATGTCCATCTTGAGATGGATGAGCTCGCTGGTCATGATGCTGCCGGCGGAGTTGTCGGGGTATTTCAAAAACTGGTTGATGGTGGCCCTTCTGGACGGATCTACGTTTTTGAGGACTCTCTGCACTATGCTGGCGGGAAGTTCCTCCACCAGATCCACCAGTTCGTCCACGAACAGCTCGTCCATGACGTCCGCCAGCTCCGTATCGGTCATGGCGGAGACGATGAACTGCTGTACGTCCGGATCCAGGTACGCGAAAACATCGGCCGCCACTTCCTTGTTGAGCACACGGAAGATGATGGTCGCGTCCTTAGGCGATATGCTGGAAAGATATTCTGCGGTGTCGACTTCGTTGTGTTCCTCGAGGATCTCCTTGATCTGTTTGAATGCTCTCAGCTCAAGAAGCTCACCGAGCCTTTCAAGAATCTCGTTTTCCATTGATCAGATAAGAAATTCGACAAAAGGCGCACGAAAAAAAGATTAAGAGATGCCCACGGAGACAGAATGACAGAAGCATCGTTCGTGGCAGTCGTCATCATTTTTGCGGCATAATCCTGATATGTCCATTTCTGCCTCCTTTTTGAAAAAATCATCACTATCAGTATACATTCCCGGAGGAGAAGAATCAATAAAAAGTTACAGCTGAGCTGCAATAATTCTTTTCTCACCGTGTTTTAATGATGCTCACACTGGCTCACTATTTACATTCCCTTCAAAGTATAATAAAATCAGTATACGAACTGAAAGGTAGGTCTCTCTATGGATCTGAACTACTCATGGATCGATATAATGTTTGCCGCGATACTCCTGATCTGCGCCCTCAGCGGTCTTATCAGGGGCTTTGTGAAGTCCTTCCTGTCCTTCTTCCTGGTGATAGGGGGCATCATCGCCGCGTAGATATTTACCCCGGACGCTGTCTTCTTCCTGAAGACGAAGACCAGGATCTATTCAAACATCGTCTCATATATAACGGGAAAGATAGCCCAGGCCTTCAACGGAGACATCACGGGAGCCGATGTCACCGGTTCCGCCAATGTGGTGAACATCCCCCAGAGCCTCATGCAGTTCCTGGGACGGTTCGTGGATTCCACCAATTCCTCGGTGGGCACCACCGCGGAGGCTTTCGGCCAGAACGCGGCGGATATAATAGTAAAGGTGATCGCCTTCGTGGGGATCTTCCTGGGAGTGCTGCTGGCGGGCTCACTGCTTCTCCTGCTCCTCCAGAAGCTGGCTGAACTGCCGGTGATCAAGACCTTCAACCACATCGGAGGCCTTGCCTTCGGACTGGTGGAGGGAGCCCTGATACTGATGATCCTGTCCACGCTGATCTACTCCCTGAACGTGTTCATGCAGATAGACGGTCTGGCGGAGGCCATCAATTCCTCCATGCTGATAAAGTATTTCTACATCAACTTCATTTTCAAGTAGGTGGCTATGCAGCGTATCGATTATTCCCTGGGTGACAGGGTCAGGATGAAAAAGCCCCATCCCTGCGGCAGCGACGTATGGGAGATAACCCGTGTGGGCGCGGATATAAAGATAAAGTGCTGCGGCTGCGGCCATATAGTGATGATGAGCCGGCAGGACTTCGACAAAAGGATCAAAAAGGTGATTACGGATGAAGCGTGAACTCAGAGCCGACATGCTGTACCTGATGGATATGGACGGCACCATTTACAATGAAGACACCCTTTTCGACGGGGTGGCCGAATTCTTTTCCCTTATAGATGAAAGGGGAGGCCGCTACATGTTCCTGACGAACAATTCCTCCCGTTCATCCTCCGCATACGTGGAGAAGCTATCGAAGATGGGCATAGAGGTGGAATGCGAAGACTTTCTCACTTCCACCGACGCCACCATACTTTATATAAAGAAGAACCATCCTTCTGCAAGGCTGTATTGCGTTGGGACCCGATCCTTCGTCGCGCAGATAGCGGGAGCGGGACAGCCCCTGTCGGGGTTCGTGGCAATGTAGACGCACTCCCTGCTGAGTATCTTCGCGGCATTGTAGAGCTTTTCATATGTCAGCTCCGTATCGTAGGACATAAGAAGGGTATCCGCTTCATCAGGATCATTCCTGACGTCCAGTCCTGCTCCCTCTATCTGTGCGACGAAGGATCGGGTCCCAACGCAGTACAGCCTTGCAGAAGGATGGTTCTTCTTTATATAAAGTATGGTGGCGTCGGTGGAAGTGAGAAAGTCTTCGCATTC
>CADBPP010000093.1 GCA_902796565.1 uncultured Eubacteriales bacterium
CTCGGGGGCCTTGTCGATGTTCTCGAATGCTACGTACTCGCCGGTGCCCAGTCTCTCATGAAGCACCTTGGTGATGGCGGCGGTAAGGGTGGTCTTACCATGGTCGACGTGACCGATCGTACCGATGTTAACATGCGGCTTGGTTCTTTCGAAATGCTGTTTTGCCATTTGAAAAACTCCTTAATTGAATATATATTTGTTGGATTGTTGTATTATTGTCTGCCCATGAGCTTGTCCATCAGCGACTGGGGGACCTGCTCATAGTGTGAAAACTGAAGAGTGTGTGTCGCTCTTCCCTGGGTCTTTGAACGCAGGACTGTGGTGTACTGGAATGTTTCGGCCAGGGGCACATATCCCCTTATGACCTGGGCTCCGCCCCTCATCTCCAGTCCTTCGATCCTGCCCCTTCTCGTATTGAGATCTCCGATGACGTCTCCCATGTACTCTTCCGGTACGATGATTTCTATCTTGAAGATCGGTTCGATCAGGACAGGGCCGGCTTTCTTTGCGGCTTCCTTGAAGGCCATCGCCCCGGCGATCTTGAAGGCCATCTCCGAGGAGTCGACCTCATGGTAGGATCCGTCCACCAGGGCGACCTTGACGTCAAGGGTGGGATAGCCTGCGAGAACACCGTTCTCCATGGCTTCCTGAATGCCCTTGTTGACAGGTTCGATGAATTCCTTGGGGATGACTCCGCCCACGATGCGGCTCTCGAACTCATAACCCTTGCCGGGTTCGTTGGGCTCGATCTCGATGGCGACATCGGCGTACTGTCCCTTACCACCGGACTGCTTGACGTACTTCTCTCTGAAGGACGCGGGCTTTGTGATGGTCTCCTTGTAGGCGACCTGGGGACGTCCGACATTTGCCTCCACCTTGAATTCCCTAAGCATCCTGTCCACGATGATCTCCAGATGCAGCTCTCCCATGCCGGAGATGATGGTCTGGCCCGTTTCCTCATCGGTCTTGAACCTGAAGGTGGGATCCTCCTCGGCGAGCTTGAGCAGGGCCGCGATCATCTTGTCCTCGCCGGCTTTCGTCTTGGGCTCTATGGCCACTGAGATGACCGGCTCGGGGAATTCCATGGATTCCAGGATGATGGGGTCGTTTTCGGCGCACAGGGTGTCTCCTGTGGAGACTTCCTTGAGACCTACCAGCGCCACGATGTCTCCGGCGTATGCCTTGTCCAGGTCCGTCCTGTCATTGGCGTGCATACGCAGGATCCTTCCGATACGCTCCTTCTTTCCCTTTACGGGGTTGAGGACGTAGGATCCGGAATTGAGAACTCCGGAGTAGATCCTGGTGAATGCCAGCTTTCCCACGAAGGGGTCAGCCATGATCTTGAACGCCAGAGCCGTGAGAGGCGCTGAATCGTCTGCAGGTCTTGCGATCTGCTCTCCCGTGGACTTCTTGGTCCCTACGACGGGAGGGATATCAAGGGGGGAGGGAAGGAAATCGACTACTCCGTCGAGCACTTCCTGTACTCCCTTGTTTTTGAAGGATGATCCGCAGACCACCGGGATCAGCTCGTTGGCTATGCAGGCTTTCCTGAGGGCGGCCTTGATCTCTTCGGATGATATCTCCTCTCCTCCGAGATACTTTTCCATTATGGTCTCATCATAATCGGAAATGGCTTCGAGCATGCTGTCGCGGTATTCCTCGGACTGCTCGAGCATGTCGGCAGGTATGTCGGTCACATCTATGACCTTTCCGAGATCATCCTTGAAGATATTTGCTTTCATGGCGATGAGGTCCACCATTCCGACGAAGGTGTCCTCCTTGCCGATAGGAAGCTGGATAGGTACCGGAACGGCGCCGAGACGCTCTCTGATCATGCTGACCACATTGTAGAAATCCGCTCCCATGATGTCCATCTTGTTGACATAGGCGATGCGGGGGACATTGTACTTGTCAGCCTGTCTCCACACGGTCTCGGACTGGGGCTCCACGCCGCCTTTGGCGCAGAATACCGCCACTGCTCCGTCCAGGACGCGAAGTGAACGTTCTACCTCAACCGTGAAATCCACGTGCCCCGGTGTGTCGATGATGTTTATGGTGCATCCTCTCCACTGGGTGGTCGTGGCTGCGGAAGTAATGGTGATCCCTCTTTCCTGTTCCTGCTCCATCCAGTCCATCTGAGCTCCGCCTTCATGGGTCTCCACCGTCTTGCGGATCTTTCCCGAATAGAAAAGGATCCTCTCGGTGGTGGTGGTCTTGCCGGCGTCGATGTGAGCCATTATTCCGATGTTTCTGGTGTTTTTCAGGGCTTCAGTTCTGTTCATCTTCTCCGTTTACCTTACCACTTGTAGTGTGCGAAAGCCTTGTTGGCCTCTGCCATTCTGTGGGTGTCTTCCTTCTTCTTTACGGATGCTCCGGTATTGTTGAGCGCATCCATAAGTTCTCCAGCGAGACGCTCCCTCATGGTGCGTTCGCTGCGCTTTCTTGCGTTGGCTGTGAGCCATCTGAGTCCGAGAGTCTGTCTTCTTGCGGGTGAGACCTCAAGAGGAACCTGGTAGGTGGAACCACCGACTCTTCTGGATTTTGTTTCAAGAACGGGCATGATATTGTTGAGTGCTTCCTCGAAAGCTGCAAGGGGCTCCTTGCCGGTCTTGGCTGCAACGATATCGAATGCTCCGTATACTATCTGCTGCGCAGTACCCTTTTTTCCGTCAAGCATGATGTTGTTGATGAGCTTGGTCACCACGGTGCTTGAGTAGATAGGATCTGGCAGTACTTCTCTTTTAGGTACCGGTCCTTTTCTTGGCACGTTACTTCCCTCCTATTAAATACTAATTTTCATCGGTACTCGACAGTGATGAGCTGCCGTCTGTGCATTTATCTATACGATCATACACATTAATCAAAGCTAATCTTACTTCTTAACTTTAGGTCTCTTAGCACCGTACTTGCTGCGCGCCTTAAGTCTGTTGGCAACTCCAGCCGTGTCGAGAGCTCCGCGGATGATCTTGTAACGAACACCGGGCAGGTCTCTGACCCTTCCGCCCTTGATCATAACGACGCTGTGCTCCTGAAGGTTATGACCTATACCGGGGATATAGGCGGTAACTTCAAAGCCGTTGGTCAGTCTGACTCTGGCGATCTTTCTCATCGCTGAGTTAGGCTTCTTGGGGGTGGCGGTCCTGACGACTGTGCAGACTCCGCGCTTCTGGGGATTAGCTTTCAAAGCAGGTGTCTTTGTCTTTGAAACTAAGTCGTGTCTTCCCTTGCGGACGATCTGATTAATGGTCGGCATCATATTCTCCTTTCATGTGGTTCTATCCGGCTCAGGGCGCATTAAAAAAACACACCGCTTCACACGGACTGTGATATTGTATCATTTAAGCGCACTTCTGTCAATCGATTTTTTTCTGTAATTCCGTTATTGTATCATGTTTTTTTGCATCGCGGCCCTCTTTTGACCTCCTCGGTGTTTGCAGACGATCGGATTGTATTATATAATTATGCATACCATTTTATTTTTATTTAAAAGGACAGAAAGGCAGGAGGATATGTTCTCAAAGCGAATCGACGGAAGGCTTATTAAGGGTCTCGATCCGATATTTCGGATGATCCCCTACATCATGAAGACCAGGGCGGAATCCCAGGTGATGACAAAACAGGAATTTAAGTGCGAGGTCTTCGACAGCTACATAAAGGAAAAACGCGGTGAAGGATACGACCTCTCATACATGAGCATCCTGATCGCCGCATATCTGAGGCTTCTTACCCAGCGCCCGCAGCTGAACCGTTTCATCGTCAACGGCAGGATATATGCCCGCTACGGCTATGACGTGGTATTCGTCGTAAAGAAATCCCTCACCGACGATTCCGACGAGATGCTCCTCAAGCTCCACTTCGACGGCACGGAAAACGTCTTCGAAGTCAATGAAAAGATAGTGAATGAGGTGAAACTCATCAAGACGGGGGAGGCGGACAACCTTACGGACAAGCTGGCCAAGCTCTTTATGAAGCAGCCGAATCCCCTCATAAAGGGCGACGTCCGCTTCGTGATGAAGCTGGATGACTGGAACATGATGCCCCGTTCCGTGATCGAGGCGAGCCCGTTCCACTGCAGCATGTTCCTCACCAACGTCAAGTCCATCAAGCTCAATTACATCTACCACCATCTTTACAATTTCGGCACAGCCAGCGTGTTCATCTCACTGGGCAAGAGCGCTGACCGGGTCTCTATGAACAAAAACAGCGAGCCCGAGAGCGACCGCATTTTCACCCTGGGCTTCGTGGTGGACGAGCGCATCTGCGACGGGCTTTACCTGTCCCGCTCCCTGATGCTTCTTGAAAAGTACATGAAGGATCCTTCCATCCTGGAAGAGAAGCTCCCAAAGGAAAACATAATAAACGATATAGACTGAGACCCACGTGAAGCCTCACACGATTAAAATCGCGTGCTTCCCTTAAATGTAATGATACACGTAGTCTCTTTAGAAGACGGGAACTGCGTTTCTGCAAATACAGCCTGAACTCAGATATCTTACGCCGTTACGGCCATAAGCTCCGCATTCAGGTTAATTAACGCAGACAACGTGCAGGTGCTTCTCCTGGCTGCCTGAGGTACTTTTGCCTCAAGCTCCAACCTCTCCCTCGCGGGCAAGGATTTTAAGATCTCCCGGACAAAATTTCTTGCTCCTATGTTGTAGGACGCGTTCAGATCACAGTTGTAGATTTACCGCTTTTGAACTTGCATATGCTGTATGACGGGTACCCGGCGTCCTTCCCCCTGAGGACTTTTCCGCTTCCGTCGAATGCATATCTGCTGGTGCCCCATGCGCATACACGGCTTATGCGCATACCCATCCTGTGGGCCTTGTCGGCCACCATGTTCTGCACATAACTGCTCCGCCACATATGGAAGCTTCTGTTTCTTGGAACCGTGCTTTTTACCATTTAGGTCCAGATGCTCGAACACTATGGTGTTGGCTCCATACGCTGCAGCGGTACCCATAATGAACTGTGCTGTCTTTACGGCAATGTCGTCGTTTATGCCCCTGGCCTTTACCGGGGTCTTTCTGTTACCATGCTGCTGTGCCTTCTTTATACGGTTGACGCAGTGCTCCAGAGAGTCGTATTCTCCCGGCAGTTTAAG
>CADBPP010000094.1 GCA_902796565.1 uncultured Eubacteriales bacterium
CTTCGGAAACTGGAACCCGGTGAGGATCCTGGGCGCGAGCCTGTTCTTCGCCCTGTTCAAGGTGGTGGGAGCCTACAGCGGAAGCATACCCTTCCTGCCCACTTTCAGCGGCATCAAGAACTCCCAGTACATCTACCAGTGCATACCCTACGCTGTCACGATGATCGTACTTATCTTCACCAGCAAGCGTTCCAAAGCGCCTCTTGCTGAAGGTATCCCCTACGACAAGGGCCAGAGATAAAAAAATATATGGGCTGTGTTCCCCGGCGGGACACAGCCTTTTTTTATTGTCTGCAGAGGTCTTTGAAGATCATGTCCTTTCAATAATTAACTTTATTGATATATAGGCTTATTATATAAAGATTTTAATTGACATAACTTTATTAAATGAGTATAATTTTATAAACAATTTATTTTTTGACGGGCAGAAATTTCCTGCCCGCCGGTATCATAAAGGAGGAACCTTTAATGGAAAAGAAAAAGAGTGCAAGCGCTGCCATAATAGGCGCCGCGTTCCTTATGGCCACCAGCGCCATTGGCCCCGGCTTCCTGACACAGACAGCGACATTCACGGGATCCCTGGGTTCCAGCTTCGGCTTTGTAATCCTCATCTCGCTTATCATGTCCGCAATAGCCCAGCTGAACATCTGGAGAGTGCTGTGCGTATCCGGCAAGAGAGGCCAGGACATCGCCAATGATCTTCTCAAGGGTCTCGGATATTTCCTTGCCGCCCTTATAGCTCTCGGCGGCCTCGCTTTCAATATCGGAAACGTCGGAGGAGGAGCCCTGGGCTTCAACGCCATCGCAGGCATTCCTTCCGTCGTCGGATGCGTGATCTCCGGCCTTCTGGCCATAGTCATCTTCCTTTCGAAGAAGGCCAAGAGCATCGTGGACCAGGTGGTCAAATACCTCGGAGCCATAATGATCGTAGTCATCCTTGTGGTCATGTTCCTTACGAAGCCCCCCATCGGGGACGCTGTGAAGAACACCTTCGTGCCCTCCGCTGAGATGGGCAATCTGTTCCCGGCCATCCTGACCCTTCTGGGAGGCACCGTGGGCGGATACATCACCTTCGCCGGAGCCCACCGTCTCATCGACGCGGGCGTCACCGGAAAGGATAAGCTGGGTGAAGTCAACCGCAGCTCCGTCATGGGCATCATCGTCGCGGCCGTGGTCAGGGTCCTTCTGTTCCTGGCTGTACTGGGCGTCGTCACCGGCCTGCCGGGCATCAACCTTTCGAATCCTGCCGCCAACGCGGGCATCGTCAGCGACGCCATGAGCACAGGATACAACGGGATAAGCAATCCCGCGGCCTATGCGTTCCTGGTTGGCGCGGGCAACATCGCCTACAAGTTCGCCGGACTCGTGATACTGTGCGCGGCCATCACCTCCATCATCGGAGCGGCATATACGTCGGTATCCTTCCTCAAGACCTTCCATCCTTCCATTGAGAAGAATGAGAACTACTGGATCATCGGCTTCATCGCGGTATCCACGGCTATCATGGCCATCCTCGGCGGAGCGGCAAAGCTTCTGGTGCTGGCGGGAGCCGTCAACGGACTTATCCTTCCCATCTCCCTGGGCGTCTGCCTCGTGGCGGCCAAGAACAAGAGGATCATGGGAGCGGATTACAAGCATCCCACATGGCTGTGGATCCTCGGCATCATCGTGGTGCTGGTAGCGGCTTATGTCGGAGTGACTTCACTGGGCAACCTCAGGAACCTTATCGGCTGATCATCAGACATACCGACAGACGCGCTGCCTTATACGCAACGCGTCTGTTTTTTAAACAGCCTTTCCCGGCTGCCGTGGAGGGAAGGGCTTTGAATGCATGACGGCGGAAGGGAGAATAAAATGCAGGATATCCGTATCCTTACAGAGGGCGATTCCTCCCTGCTGATAGTGTTCGGCAATGAAGTCAGCCCCGATATCAACAAGAAGATCAGCGCGGTGGTTTCCCTCTTCCGCTCCCAGCAGATCAAGGGAGTGGTGGATCTTATACCTTCATACTGCGCGCTGCTGATCAATTACAATCCCGCTGTGACCACCTTCTCGGAGATAAAGAAGAGAGCGGAGCAGATCCTCAGCATGGATGTGAAGACCTCCGATGAGAAGAAGGTCATCGTGGAGATCCCCGTCTGCTACGGAGGGGATTACGGTCCCGATATCCAGAACATAGCGGACAACGCCGGACTCACCGTACAGGAGGTCATAGA
The DNA here is from genome assembly GCA_902796565.1 of uncultured Eubacteriales bacterium. Taxonomy (GTDB): domain Bacteria; phylum Bacillota; class Clostridia; order Eubacteriales; family Anaerofustaceae; genus RUG14186. The sequence continues at coordinate 2,217 of CADBPP010000094.1, forward strand.
CCTGCATTCATCCAGGGACTACCTCATATATATGCTGGGATTCCTGCCGGGCTTCTGTTACCTGGGAGGACTGGACGAGAGGATCCATACGCCGAGGCTCGCCAATCCCCGCCTTAAGATCAGGGAAGGCAGCGTCGGCATAGGCGGCGCCTCCACCGGCATATATCCCATGGATTCCCCGGGAGGATGGCAGCTCATGGGAATGACGCCGGTGAAGACCTTCGACGCCGACAGGGAAGTCCCCATCCTCCTGGAGGCGGGTCAGTACATCCGCTTCATCCCCATCACAGAGGAGGAATTCATCGAGATCCGCAAAAAGGTGGAAGCGGGAGAATACGAATGCGTGGTACACGTGGAGGGAGGTGAGTGATATGGGCTTCAGAGTACTCAAGGCCGGCATGCAGACCACCATACAGGACCTGGGCCGCTACGGCTACCAGAGCCAGGGAATAAGCGTGTCTGGAGCAATGGATGTCAGAAGCTTCAAGATAGCCAACATGCTTCTGGACAATCCCGAGAACGAGGCCGAGCTGGAGATCTGCCTCATAGGGCCCACGCTGCAGTTCACGTCCGCCACCATCATAGCCATCACCGGCGGGGACTTTGCTCCCACCCTCAACGGGGAACCGGTGAGCATGTATACCGCCGTATACGTGAACAAGAACGATATCCTGAAGTTCTCCAGCGCCCGCACCGGCAGCCGCTGCTACGTGGCTTTTTCCAGCTACCTGGATGTGCCGGTGGTGATGGGCAGCCGTTCCACCAACATGAAGAGCGTGACCGGAGGCTTCAAGGGAAGGCCTCTGAGGGAGGACGATTACATCGGCTTCAGGCAGAAGAGGAGATACCTCCCGTTCTTCCTGTCGAGGAAGCTGGACCTGAAGGAATTCGACCAGTCCGACATCACCCTCAGGGTGGTCATGGGGCCCCAGGATGACATGTTCACCCGTCAGGGCATCGAGACCTTCCTCAATGAGGAATATTCCATCACCAGCGATTTCGACCGCATGGGAGCGAGGCTCGAAGGTCCCTTCATCTCCACGAAGAACGGCTCGGACATCATATCCGACGGCATAGCCTTCGGAGCTGTGCAGGTGCCCGCTCACGGAAAGCCCATCGTGCTCCTGGCTGACCGCCAGACCACGGGGGGATACGCGAAGATCGCCACCGTGTGCTCGGTGGACATACCGAAGATAGTCCAGGGCAGGATAGATACGAAGATCCGCTTCAGGGCCATAACCGTGGAGGAGGCCCAGAAGCTGTACCGGGATGAGATCAAGGAACTGGAGAACATGAGAAAAATGATCCATACTCCCTGCAGGGAAGTACTGGACTGCAGACTTGTGGCAAAGAGACTTACACAACTGTTTGAGGAGGAGGGTAAATAATGATAGAACTCGAAAAGATCGAAGGACTCGTCAAAATACTTGAAGCGTCCTCCCTGACCGAGATGACCGTCAGGGACGGTGAATTCAAGATCACCATGAGCAAGCTGGACAATCCGCCGGTGGTGGCCGCAGGGGCCGCCGTCGCTCCCGCTCCCGCGGCGGTGAGCGTATCCGCTGAGGTGAAGGAGGAAAAGCCTGCAGAGGACGATATAGAATACATCATCTCACCGATAGTGGGAACATTCTATTCCGCTCCGGCTCCCGATGCCGCGCCCTTCGTAAGGATCGGGGACCATGTGAAGAACGGACAGACCGTATGCATACTGGAAGCCATGAAGCTCATGAACGAGATACAGACAGAGTTTGACTGCGAGATAGAAGCGGTGCTGGTTTCCAATGAACAGAAGGTGGAATACGGCCAGCCTCTGTTCAAGGTAAAAAAACTGTAACGGAGCAGACAAGTGTTTAGCAAGATACTGATAGCGAACCGCGGCGAGATAGCCGTAAGGATTATCCGCGCCTGCCGCAACCTGGGTATCCGTTCCGTCGCCGTATATTCCAAGGAGGATACCAGGAGCCTTCATGTGCAGCTGGCGGATCAGCGCATCTGCATAGGAGCGGGCGCCGCCAGGGACAGCTATCTCAACATGGAACAGATAGTGACAGCCGCCAGGAACATGGGCTGCGACAGCGTCCATCCGGGTTACGGTTTCCTTTCCGAGAACAGCGCCTTCGCGAGACTGTGCGAGGAGAACTCACTCACTTTCATAGGACCTTCGGCGGACGTCATTGACCGCATGGGCAACAAATCCGCAGCCAGAAAGACCATGAGCGAGGCGGGGGTACCGGTGATACCGGGATGCCTTGAGCCCGTCCATACCGCCGAAGAAGCCAGAAACATAGCCCGGGAAATAGGATATCCCGTGATGATCAAGGCTTCCTCCGGAGGAGGGGGCAAGGGCATGAGGGCCGCCATGAACGACGATGAGTTCGAGCACCAGTTCAACCTGGCCCAGAGGGAATCCGTCAATTCCTTCGGGGACGATTCCATGTATCTCGAAAAGCTCATCATCTCTCCGAGACACGTTGAGGTCCAGATAATGGCGGACAGCTTCGGAAATATCGTCGCCCTGGGGGAAAGGGACTGTTCTGTGCAGCGCAACCACCAGAAGCTGATAGAGGAATCTCCATCTCCCGCGGTGGATGACACGACAAGAAAGAAGATGTACGACGCGGCCGTGCTGGCCGCGAAGACCGTGGGCTACACCAACGCCGGCACGGTGGAATTCATCGTGGACAGGGAAGGGCATTTCTATTTCATGGAGATGAACACCCGTATCCAGGTGGAGCATCCCGTCACGGAGATGGTGACCGGCACGGATCTGGTGATCGAACAGATCAGGGTGGCCATGGGCGAGCCCCTGAGCTTCTCACAGGATGATATAGTCCTTCGGGGCCACAGCATAGAATGCCGTATCAACGCCGAGATCCCGGAGAAAAACTTCATGCCCAGCCCCGGTAAGGTGGAACTTCTCCATTTCCCGGCGGGCAACGGAGTGAGGGTGGACAGCGCCCTTTATCCCGGCTACATCATACCTTCCGACTATGATTCCATGATCGCCAAGGTCATAGTGCACGCCCCCGACCGCGCTTCCGCCATCCAGAAGATGTCGTCAGCGCTGGATGAGATGGTGGTCACCGGAGTCGAGACGAACCTCGACATGCAGTACCGCATGATCCATACCGACACCTTCATGCAGGGCATGGCGGATACGGGATTCGTGGAGGAATTCGTAAAAGGAGGAACCAGCTGATGCTGAAAATAGATCTTAACTGCGATCTGGGAGAGAGCTTCGGCAACTATACCCTTGGTATGGACCGGGAGATCCTTCCCCTGATATCCAGCGCCAACGTGGCCTGCGGCTTCCATGCCTCAGACCCCTGCGTGATGGCAGAAAGCGCCAGGATCGCAAAAGCTGCCGGCACCGCCGTCGGCGCCCATCCCGGTTTTCCCGACCTGATGGGCTTCGGCAGAAGGAACATGACTGTCACAAAGGAAGAGGCCAGGGACTATGTCCTCTATCAGCTGGGCGCCCTGGACGCCTTCCTGAAGGCTGAGGGTCTCAGGATGCAGCATGTGAAGCCCCACGGAGCTTTGTACAACATGGCCGCTGTGGACCGCTCTCTGGCGGACGCCATAGTGGGAGCGATAAAGGAATACAACAGCGACCTCATCGTCCTCGCCCTCTTCGGGGGAGAGCTGGAAAAGGCTTCCCGGGACGCGGGACTGAGGACCGCGTCGGAGTTCTTTGCCGACAGGGCATACAACACCGACGGTACCCTGGTATCCAGAAGCATCCCCGGCTCCACCATCACCGATGAGAACGCTGCGATAGAGCGCACCGTAAGGATGGTCAGGGAAAAGAAAGTGACAACCATCGACGGCATCGACATCGATGTGGACTGCTGCTCGGTCTGTGTACACGGCGACAATCCCAAGGCCCTGGAGTTCGTAAAGAAGATCAGGGAAGGCCTTGCCGCGGAGGGCATAGAAATAGCCCCCATGGGTGAGATAGTTTGACTTAATGATCAGGAGCCCCGCGTTCGCGGGGCTCTTTGAATATCTTTGATGGTGACGATATGAAAAAGAGGCCTCAGGGCCTCTTTACATGTTTGTTTTGGATATCTCCAGATCATGATTGTACATTATCTGACGCGCCTTTTCCTCGTTTCTGTTCTTCATCGCCTCCAGTAGCAGGGGATGATACTTGATGATGGAGTCCATGGCGCTCAGAGTCGATGACGGTTCCAGCTGGGAATTGATGATGTTCACATAGGATGTGTAGAAGTTGTAGAGCACCACGTTGCCGGAATACTTCGCGATGGCGGTATGGAATTCTCCGTCCAGACGGAATACCTCGTTCATCGCGTCCAGCGAACCGCTTCTGCGGTATTCCTCCACGTTCGCTTTCAGTTCGTCGTTTATGCTTTCGATCTCTTCCAGCTCGGTCTCGGTGGCCCTTAAGGCGGTCCAGGCCGCCAGCTGCGGCTCCAGCAGCATACTGGTTTCCCACATGGCGGGGATAAAGATATCGTTGTCGATGAACTTCCATCCGAAGGGATCCTCCACCACACCGGGATTCTCGCACACGAAAGTGCCGATGCCCTGGCGCACTTCCAGGATACCCATGGACCTGAGGGCCCTTAAGGCTTCACGGATGGTGGTGCGGGACGCGTCAAAGCGCACACACAGCTCATTCTCGCTGGGGATCTTGTCCCCGGGCATGAATTCCACGCCGATGAGATCGCGGATCTCATCGCGGATCGTCGATGATATTTTTCTTCTTGTCATTTGTCATTTCCCCCCAAACCAGGTCATTATAACATACATGTATGGAACAACAAAATACATGTATGACATCTTATCGGTAAAACTATAAAATCGAAAAAGAAGCGGCGCGTTCGGAGGAACGCGCCGTAGTATCTGTCCTCAGATGAGCACTTCGCTCGGATAGAGCTCGGGGGGAGCGCTGGCGGCTGCCTCCATGACCTTTCCGAACTCGAATACCAGGTCTCCTTCTTCGTTGGCATGGGCTACATGTGCCTCGAAGTTTGCCTTGGTCTCCCATCTTTCGGTGACGATCAGAATATCATCCCTGCCTTCGGGCTGTACGATGTTGTAGGAAAGATTTCCTTCCTGCATCCTGGTCTCCTTTGCGATTATGAGACCGGCCTTGATGACTTCATCCTTGCACTCGGGCTTGATGTGTGAAACTGAAATGCACTGATACATATCTTCCTCCCTTAGATGAGTCTTCTTCCGCCGTCAACGAACAGGCTCGTGGCGTTGCAGAAGTCAGCCTCATCGGAGAGCAGGTACAGAGCGGCATGGGCGATCTCGTCCACTGTTCCGAGCCTGGGCACGGGGGTACCGTTCTCGATGGAATCCTTTGCCCACTCTCTGATCTCGGGATTCTCGAAAGCTCCGGCCAGGATGAGTCCGGGGCATACCTCGTTGCAGCGGATGCCGTCACGGGCATACTCGAGAGCAACGGTCTTGGTCAGGTTGCCGATGGCAGCCTTTGCCAGTGAATAAACGCCTACTCCGGGAACGATCTGCTCCTTGGTCACGGAGTTGATGTTGAGGATCTTTCCGCTCTTCTGGGGGAGCATGTAGTCGAGAGCATATCTGCATCCGAATACGTAAGCGCCCAGGTTGGTGTCGATCACCTGATGGTACTCTTCAACGGTCAGGTCCTTGAGAAGGATCTGGGGCTCGAGAGCTGCGTTGTTGACCATGATGTCGAGTCTGCCGTAGGTCTTGACTGCCGTGTCGATCAGGTTCTTGATCTGAGCGAAATCGGAAACGTCGGTCTTTACGAACATTGCTTCTCCGCCGGCGGCCTTGATCTCATCGACTACCTGCTGTCCGAGCTCTTCTCTTCTTCCGCTTCCGACGACCTTCGCGCCCTGAGCCGCGAAGAGCTTTGCCATGGCCTTGCCGATACCTGAAGTCGTACCTGTGATGACGACTACCTTATCCTTTAATAAATCTACATACTGTCCCATAGTTGTTCTCCTTTTAATTAATATATTTATCAATATCCTCTCTGGGCGTAGTCGATCAGAAGCGACGCGCCTGAGATATAGCTGGCTTCATCCGAGAGCAGGAAGAGCACCGGATAAGCTACTTCGACGGGATCCGCGGCCCTTCCGCAGGGGATGAGGCTCTTGATGTAATCGAATCCGTCGGCGCCGGGACCTTCAAGCACCATCTCCGTGGCGATGAGTCCGGGCATAACGTTGTTGATGCGGATGTTTGCCTTGGTGTACTCGCTGGCTATGCAGTGGGTCATGTGGTTCATTCCGGCCTTGGTGAAGCAGTAGAGGGCTCCTCCGGGGATGGCGTTGTCGATGGCTGCCAGTGAAGTGTCATTGACGATGGCTCCGCCGCCCTGCTTTTCCATGATGGGGAGCACCAGCTGCATCATACGAAGATATGAATAGCAGTCGAGATCCGTGAAGGCTTCCCAGTCCTCCCTGGTCAGTTCAACGGTGGGCTTTGTGATGAGACGGCCCGCGTTGTTGAACAGGCAGTCGATCCTTCCGAAGGCCTTCATGGTCTCGTCAACGATCTTCTTGCAGTCGTCATCGTTGGTGACGTCGGCCTGTATGAAGAGTCCCTCACCGCCGTTGGCTTTGATCTCATCCAGGACAGCCTGTCCCTTCTCGGCTCTTCTGCCGCAGAAAGCGACTTTCGCGCCTTCCCATGCCAGCAGGATGGCTGTGGCCTTTCCAATACCGGAGGTAGCTCCCGTTACGATGGCTACCTTGCCGTCCATTCTGTGAAGTGACGGACGAAGCTTTACTTCAGGTTCTTTAGACATGTTGTATTCTCCTTTTTTAATATAGGCCGTTCCCGCCCTGGGCGGGAACGGTTAAGATCGATGGTTTGTTTATATTACTTGGATGCCTTTTCAGCCAGAGCCTTTGTTCCCAGTTCAGGCAGCAGGAACGCGAACACGCCCGTGAGCACGGCGCACACGCAGCCGTAGAGGATCATGGTGGTGAAGTTCGTTCCGTTGGCGTTGGTGGCCATGGGTGCCAGGACATAGGAGGGCAGGAAGAATGCTCCGGCCATCTGGATCGTGGTGATGAGTCCCGCGGCGCTTCCGGCGTTCATGGGGCCGATCTCCTCCAGCAGTGCGGGGTAACCCATGATGACGGGGATGGCACCGAAGCCCAGGAATGCTCCGACGGCGATCAGCAGTGCCATGACGATACCGTCACAGAATGCCCAGCCGACATATACCAGGACGGCGCCCAGTACCGAGAAGAGCAGTACGGAAGGACGGTTCTTTCCGAGCTTCGCGCAGATGCCGGGAACAGCGATGCTTCCGAGCGCTCCGCCGATGGTCAGGATGGTGGAATAAAGCGAGCACATTGCGGGAGTAGCCGCCTTTGCGGTCGCGAGAGCGTTCTGATAGTTGACGTTGAGCACCATCTGGAAGCCCATGGCGAAGGCTGCGGCGAGACCGATGATCCATACGTTCTTGCTCTTAAGGGCCTTCTTGAGGGGCTCGAGGACGGGCATGGGCGGGAAGTCGGGGGCTCCGGCGGGCTTTTCCTTAAGGAACAGGACCCACAGCAGGAGCATGACCGCGATGACTACGCTGCCCACGGTGCTGGCTGCCTTGAGGTTTCCGTTGAAGAGTGCGTTGGTGGTGGCGTTGGTGATGAAGCTTCCGAAGGAACCGGCTGCCATCATGCATCCCATTGCGACCGCCATCTCAGCAGGCGCGAACCATGCTGCGAAGAGCTTTGCGGAGCACATGCTCAGGAAGCTTCCTCCGAATCCGATGAGAAACATCGCCAGGAAGTACATGCCGTATGTCGAGGCATTGATCCTGAGGACCGCTCCGACGAGGGAGAGGGCCAGTGCGATGGTGCAGGTCTTCTTGGGACCTATCTTGTCGGCGATGACGCCGCCGATGATGGCGAAAACGACGCCCACCAGCATCGCTGCCGTGGTCAGTGCCGAGAACTGGGCTACGCCGATGCCCAGGGTCTGAAAGAGTACAGGTACCATGGTGGATGCGGTGATCTGGAACTGGGTGTAGGAAACGCCCGCGATAGAGCAGACTACCAGTGCCAGGAGCACCCATTTGTAACTGTTGCTGTTTTTGTTGTCCATTTATATCTCCTTGTGTTTTCATTAGATGTAGGAAAACAGACATCATACATCCTGGGGTAATTCTATCATCACACTTCCGGAAAAGCAAGCACAAAATGCAGCCGGTGTGATTTTTTAATAATGTTCCCGGATCGGATCATGCCCCGAAAAATGAGTTAAAATAAGGATATTTCGATTCGTACCGGACTCAGGGACAAAAAAACACTTTACTCTTGATATTTTTCAGCGTCCGTGATAGTATTCTAGCAGATGTATGATGTCTGTTTTTTAAAGCATATTTTGAAAGCTTCACATAACGATGAAATTTTCGTATAATATTACACAAGGAGAGACCCCGATGGAAAAGATACCCAGGACAGTAATGGCCGAGGAAGCGGCCGAAGTAAGAAAGAACGATTTTGAGCCCTTCATCCACGGCTACACGAAGGAGGAAGCTGTCAAAGAGGCGGGAAGATGCCTCAACTGCGTCAACGCCCGCTGCAGGATCGCATGCCCCATACATAACGAGATACCCTACATAATGGAGGCCGTGGCGAAGGAGGACTTCACGGAGGCTTACGCTCTCCTCTGCGAGAATACGGTGCTTCCCGCCATCTGCGGCACCGTATGCCCCCACGAGGACCAGTGCGAGGGAAGCTGCATCAACGGCATCAATGGCGAAGCCGTATGCATCGGAGGCGTGGAAAGGTTCGTCGCCGAGTGGGCCGAGAAGGAAGGCCTGACCAAAGCTGATAAGCCCCGCCTCAACGGAAAGAAGGCCGTTTGCGTAGGAGCGGGACCCGCGTCCATCTCCTGCGCCGAAGTGCTGGCGAAAAAGGGCTGGAAGGTCACGATCCTGGAGAAGGAAGACTACTTCGGTGGAGTGCTCTCCTGGGGGATACCCTCGTACCGCCTCGGAAGGGACAAGATAGAAGCGAAGAAGGCCCTCCTCGAGAGCCTGGGAGTGGAGTTCGTATACGGTAAAAAGATCACCGATCTCTCGAAGCTGAGAAACGAATACGACGCTGTGTTCCTCGGCACCGGAGCCACCATCTCCAACACCATGGGGATACCCGGAGAGGAGCTTAAGGGAGTCTATCCCGCTCCCGTGTATCTTTCATCGATAAATCTCTCGCCGATTGAGTCCGACGGAAGACGCCGGTTCGATGAGAGCGGAAAGAAAGTACTGGTGGTGGGAGGCGGAAACGTCGCCATGGACGCCGCCAGGGACGCCGTGAGACTTCCCCAGACGGAAAAGGTATACATAGTATACAGAAGGACCGAAGCTGAGATGCCGGCATGCAATGCTGAACTGGAGGACGCGAAGGAGGAGGGAGTGGAATTCCTGACTCTACGTAACCCCGTGGAATTCGTCCCCGATGAGAACGGCAGGGTGGCAAAGGCCGTATGCGCCGTGATGGAGCTGGGAGAACCGGACGCTTCCGGAAGAAGGAGGCCCGTGGAGACGGAAGGGCGTATTACCCTCGATGTGGACACCGTGGTCATGGCTCTCGGATTCAACAACGATCCTTCGATAGCGAAGGCCAACGGCGGCCTTGAAGCTGACAAGTGGGGATGCTTCATCGTGGATGAGCACTACCGCACGAGTTTTGACAACGTATACGCCGGAGGGGACGCCCAGACGGGGGCCTCCACGGTGGTGAAGGCCATGAAGGCGGGCATCGCCGCTGCGAAGGACATGGAATACAGAAGGATCATCGGGGAACTGTAGGAGAAATGAAAAGCTTTCTTTTGATACCTAACC
>CADBPP010000095.1 GCA_902796565.1 uncultured Eubacteriales bacterium
AAAAAACGTACATTATTATATCAAAACTGTCAAAAATACATAAACCTTGTACCAGTCAAGAAAAGCAGACATTGAACCACTCCTGACCGGAAGTCACGAGTCAGCCTGACAAATACAAAAGAATACCGTTTCTGTCATCTGTTCCGACCGGAAACGGTATTCTTATTTTCGATGGACAACGGCCCGGATGCGGGCACGCCACCATATTACAGCTGGCTTCTGATGATCTTTCCGCTGGTGGTCTTCGGCATCGCCTCGATGAACTCGATGATACGGGGATACTTGTAGGGGGCCGTATGGGTCTTTACGTAATCCTGGATCTCCTTCTTCAGTTCTTCCGTGCCTTTCACTCCCTTTACCAGCACTATGCTGGCCTTAACCACCTGACCTCTGATCTCGTCAGGGGCGGGGGATACGCCGCACTCCAGAACGTAGGGCAGCTCCATTATGACGTTCTCGATCTCGAAGGGCCCGATACGGTAGCCGGAGGACTTGATGACGTCGTCGGCCCTTCCCACGTACCAGAAGAACCCGTCCTCATCCTTCCATGCCAGATCGCCGGTGTGGTAGAATCCGTCCTTCCAGGTGGAGGCGGTGTCTTCGGGCGAGTTGTAATACTCGTACGCGAGTCCGCAGGGCAGTCCCTTGGAGATATCGATGCATATCTCGCCGGTCTCGCCGGTCTCGGCTTCATTGCCCTCAGTGTCGATAAGCTTCACCTTATACAGCGGCACGGGTTTTCCCATGGAACCCACCTTATGGGTATCTCCGGCGAGGTTTCCGATTATCAGGGTCGATTCGCTCTGTCCGAACCCTTCCATGATCTTGATGCCGGTGGCTTTTTCGAACTGTCTGAACACCTCGGGGTTCAGGGCTTCCCCGGCTATGGTGGCATGCCTTATGGAGGACAGATCGAACCGGGACAGGTCTTCCTTGATCAGCATCCTGTACATCGTCGGCGGGGCGCAGAATGTGGTGATATGGTACTTCGAAAAAAGGGGCAGGATCTTTTCCGCGTCGAAGCGGTCGAAATCATACACGAAGTTCGCGGCTTCGCACATCCACTGTCCGTAGAGCTTTCCCCACAGGGCCTTTGCCCATCCCGTATCGGAGATGGTCAGGTGCAGGCCCTCCGGATCCGCCCTGTGCCAGTATCTGGCGGTGATAAAGTGCCCCAGGGGGTACTTGTAGCTGTGGGCCGCCAGCTTTGGGTATCCGCTGGTGCCGGAAGTGAAGAACATGAGCATGGGGTCGTTTCCGCAGGGTGCGCCGGAGCTTCTGTCGAAATGCTCGCTGAAAAGGTTCATCTCCTCGTCCATGCTCCTCCAGCCGTCCCTGGTGCCGTTTACTATGATCTTTTTAAGGCTGACACCGGCCTCCTTTTCTCCCAGTTCCGCCTGACGGGCGGTATCGCCGTCAGCGGTGCAGACGATGGCCGACACGTCGGCCTTTTCGAACCTGTAGGAAAAGTCGTGGGATAAAAGCATGTTCGTGCCGGGGATCGCGACCGCTCCGATCTTATGCAGACCCATGATGGACGGCCAGAACTGCCAGTGCCTCTTCATGACCAGCATGACCTTGTCCCCGCGTTTTATGCCGAGAGATTTGAAATAATTCGCGGCCTGGGAAGAGATGTCGCTGATCTCACGGAAGGTGAACCGTCTCTCCCTCCCGTCCTCCGCCACGTGCAGCATCGCCAGCTTGTCGGGCTTTCTTCTGCCCAGCTCGTCAACGATGTCAAAGGCGAAGTTGAAGCTGTCCTCATTGATGAAATCGATGGATGTGACAAGACCGTTATCATCCTCTTCGGTCTTTATGAAGTTGGAGGCGATCAGCTCGTCCTCGATGGGCATTACGGCTTCCTCGGCCTCCGTGAATTTCACGCTGTGTTCGGAAAGGCCGGTCTCTTCCTGGGGATGAAGGACTATGGCGTAGAAGATACAATCCTCTCCTCCGGCGGCCACCATGCCGTGGGGGATGGAGCTGTCATAATAAATGCCGTCGCCCTCGTTGAGGATCTCGGTGTGCTCTCCCACCTGTACCTTCATCGACCCCTTGATGATGAGGTCGAATTCCTGTCCGATGTGGGTGGTGAGCTCGATGTCCGAATGGAACGCCCTGTCGGAGTACTTGTTGACCACGTAGAGGGGATCAGCTATCCTGTTCTGGAAGCTGGAAGCCATATTGTAGTAGATCATTTCATGGGCCTGCTCGATCTTCTGCCCCTCACCGGCCCGGGTGAGAACATAGGTCCTCAGTTTCGGGCTCTGTCCTTCGATAAGATCGGTGACGTCCACGCCGAAGGCCAGCGCGCAGCGGTACAGGAACGCGAAGTTCAGATCGGACTGGCCGTTCTCGCATTTTATGTATTCCTCCACGGAGGTGGCGGTCTTTTCAGCCATCTCCTCAAAGGTGAAGCCGGAGATCTCCCTCAGTTCGTGTATACGTCCCGCCATCTCCTGGATCTTGTAGTCAAGGCCTGTAAGTGATTGTTCCATTCTCTCTTCTCCGAATAAATAAAAATCGTCCCAAAGATTGCCTTTGAGACGAACAGCATAGCTATCCGCGGTACCACTCAAATTGCATGTGCCTCACGGCACATACCGCTCATCGGGTTCCATCAAACCCTAAGCACTTACGCAGCTGACGCGGGAGAGTTCTACTTGCAGAGCTTTCTTCTCTCCGGCTCGGGAGCTACGTTCATGAAGGAACTGTCATCGGTCTTTCACCGTCCGCCGATTCTCTTTGCACAGCCCGGATCATGCTCTCTCCGTCATAGCCTTTAAAAAATTTATTAAAGAGACTTTACCATATCCGAGGGGTTTTGTCAATATGATCTTTATAAAAATAAGCAAATGTCCGTTTGCGCGAATGAAAATAAGGGACACTCCCGCAAACGGACATTTTTAGTTCAGCGTTTCCTCATGGATACCAGATAGTCATGGATCCTCTGCCCCGCGTCCATGGTCATGGCCTCCAGGGAAAGGACGCTCTCTGTCAGGTCGTTATGCCTGGGATATCTTCCGCTATGGTAATTGTCGATGACGACAGCATAGCGCTCCGATGCCTTCTTCACCGAGTCCTCCCATGATATGTACAGCTCCCGGGAGGCGTTTTCTCCGACAGATCTGAGAAGAGCTCTGTCATGCATGTTCTTGGTGATGCATACCGCAAGGCTCGCGGGATCCTCGTGGATCAGGAAGGCGTTGTGCCCTCCCGTGACCCCCTCCGCGGCGCAGCTCCCCCGCACCAGTACGCTGGGCAGGCCGCAGGCGGCCGCTTCCCTCACCACCAGACCGTTGGTATCGAAGGTGGAGGGGAAAAGGAGCATGTCGGCTCTGGTATACCAGCATCTGAGCTTTTCACGGTCCCTGACCGGACCGATGAAGAAGCATTTGCCGCTGAGATTGAGCTTCGATACGTATCCTCTGATGTCCGATTCGTCGGTGCCGGAGCCGACGAACACCATCCTGTAGTCGATGTCCTGGTCATATAGGGCCTTCAGGGCGTCCAGTATCAGCCTTATGCCCTTGTACCACATGAGACGCCCGACAAAGAGGAATACCGGAACGTCCCGGGGGAGGTCATACTCTCCGGTGACGGAGGCCATGTCACGCTCCGACGCTCTCCCTACGGATATATCCACTCCGTTTTCCATGACCACCCAGTCCCCTTCGTATCCCAGGGAGCGGATGTTCTCTCCGGCGCCGTTGGACACCACCCACAGCTCATCGCAGGCGCTGACGGATTCCACCAGTGCGTGGATGGCACCCTCCTGGAGGATGCGGCTCCTCACGGCGTTGGCGATGTCAACGTCGAACTTCGTATGGTATGTCAGTACCAGCGGCACGTCCATCCTGGTGCGGAGCTGCCTTGCCATGATGTTGCTCATTATGGGGCAGTGGCTGTGCAGGAGGGCTATGTCCCTTCTGGCGATCCTGTTCTGGGATGAGATGCTGAAGGGGTTGCCCGCGGTGTATCCGATGGTCTTTCTCAGATCTATCGCCGGATAGCGTATCACCGGGTAAGGGAAACCGGAATCCTCCGCGTCCGGATTTTCCGGCGTCACCACGGATACGTCCCATCCCGAGGAGGGAAGGTACCTGGCGTAGTTCACCACCGCGTTGGCCACCCCGTCGATAAGGGGAGGGAAGGAATCGTTAAGAAGGCATATTTCCTTTGCTGTCATTCTGTCTGTTCTCCTTGGGTCGTTTTGTTGTCGAAGCCGCATTCCTCATAAATGCAGCATGCCGGGCACTCCGGCTTCCTGGCGTGGCAGATCCTTCTGCCGTGGGTTATGAGCACATGGTGCATCAGTATCCACCTGTCCCTGGGGATCGCCTCCATCAGCTGCTTTTCCGTTTTCAGGACATCGGAGGCTTCGGCGTAGCCTATCCTGTTGGATACCCTGAACACATGGGTGTCCACAGCGATGGTGGGGACACCGAAGGCGTTGGCCAGCACCACGTTCGCTGTCTTTCGTCCGACTCCCGGAAGGCTCGTGAGCTCTTCCATGGTGGAGGGCACCTCTCCCCCGAATTCCTCCGTGAGCTTTCTGCACAGAGAGAGGATATTCTTGGTCTTGGAGTCCGCCAGACCGCAGGTCCTTATGAGTTCGTAAAGGCCGTCGTAGCCCAGAGCCTCCATCTCCTGCGGGGTGTCTGCTCGGCAAAAGAGTTCCGGCGTCACCTTGTTTACTCTCACGTCGGTGCACTGGGCGGAGAGCACGGTGGCGATGAGAAGCTCGAAAGCGTTCTGATGGGTAAGGGCGCATCTGGCGTCGGGATAGGCCTCTATGAGCTTTTCTGTTATCACATCGAGTTCGTTTCTGTCCTTCATCGGTGTCCTCCTAGTCCGCGTCGGTCCTGGCCAGTATCGCGGCGGGGGTCTTTCTGAGGGTGCCCGCCACCGGCAGCAGCCCTGCGAAGACGTTGAATATCAGCACTATGACGGCGCTTAAGGCTACGATCCTCCAGTCGAAGACGTACTGATCCCTGAAGAAGGATATGCCGGTCAGCCCCTTAAGAACATATCCCATGATCCCGAAGCCCACCAGCGATGTGGAGAGGGTTATGGCCAGTATCTCCCCGAGGAACATCCTGAAGATGTCCTTTTTCTTTAGGCCTATGGCCCTGAGAGTGCCCACCTCCCTGATACGGGAAAGGAAACTGGAACGCAGCATCAGGTAGATCTCCACCAGGGAGATCAGTATGATGATGGCGGATATCAGTATGGTGGAGCGCACCAGCTCCCTCTGGGAGGAGACATAGGTGTCCCGGTCCGACTGATAGATGCTGTAGGCGTTGAGGTGGTTCTCGGCGAACCAGCCCAGCACCGCCGCCTCGTCCGTGGGATAGATGACGCAGTCCGTCGTTGAATACAGATACTTGAGATAAGCCGTATGCTGGGTCACGAAAAGTTCGTTCGTGCCTGTCTTCGACTCATAGTAGCCGCAGATCACCAGCTGTACTCCGTTGACCTTGCCGTCGATGCGTTCGCCTATGTCGGTGTCCCACCAGTAGGTGTCGTAGTTCACCAGCACCTCGTAGTCATAGGCGGGCCAGCGTCCCTCCTTCACGGTTAGGCCGTAGTCCTTCCCGTAGAAGGAGATGTCCTTAACTTCCACGGTGTTGGATTCGTCCAGTTTCTGGCCTCCTCCGCCGTCGTATACCATGTAATCACCGCCTGCGTTTCCGGCTCCTCCGTACATCAGGGCCACGGTGAAGATGTCCCTTGACATGTATATCGAGGGATTCCCCGTGTCGGTGATACCGACTATGGTGAAGGGCTCCAGCTGGGCCAGCTTGGCGGGTTTGCCGATAAAGTCCTCCGGGGAGAGTATGCCCACCATGGCGGCCTGGCCGTCTTCGATGAGGCGCTCCAGCAGCATCTTTTCCACGACTATCTCGTATGGGTCCTCCGGCAGCCTGCCGCAGATGATATCGCTCTCCGTCAGCCGGTCGGAAGCCACCATGGAGCCGGTAAGGGTGTCCGAGGCTCCGTTCGTCTGGTAGTAGTATCTGGAATAGTCTATGGTAAAGCTCACCTTGCCGTTCCCTGGCAGAAGGTAGTCCACCCCCTCCAGGGAGGCGTACTCGCTGAGCAGGGCTGGGGTGTTCTGGGCGCTCTTGACCATTATGCAGCTGCGGTCCGCCGTGATGAAGGAGGAATCCTTCACCTGCAGGGCACCCGCGACCCTGGAGAGGGCGAACATGATGAACATCGCCGCAGCAACGAATCCCGCAAGCAGCAGCTTTTTGATGAGCTTGTAGGAGGCGATCTTTCTGAATCCCTCGATGAGGATGTTGAAGGGATTGTAGATGGAATGATACCTTCTCCTCTTTTTGTTGAGCTTCACCCTGGCGAAGTCGAAGGCCTTGGCGTCCGCTTCCTCCTGGGACATGGCCCTGTAGTTGTCGTTTATGAGCTCTATTGCGCCGTCTTCCTCCACGGGCTGCATTTTTTTGTCGCTCTCGATGTAGAGGTTCCCCCGTCTTACCACCAGACGGATGTTCACCGGTCCCTCATCCTCATCGGAGTAATACTCTATGTTCAGGGCGTTGGAGGCGAACTTTTTCCTCGTCGGCATGTCCTTGAGGTATATGCGGTTGTCGATGCGGTAGTCGAGGGCCTCGGGCCTTTCGTTGGGCTCGTCGCTTATCACCTTTCCGTCCCTGAGCTCGATTATGCGGGTGGCGTAGAACTTCGCCAGGTCGCTCTCATGGGTCACCAGGATCACGAGGCGGTCGCGGGAGATGGCCTTGATGATGTTCATGATCTCCAGGGTGTTTTTCGAGTCCAGGTTTCCCGTGGGCTCGTCCGCTATGATGATGGAGGGATCCTTTACCAGAGCCCTGGCGATGCCCACCCTCTGGCGCTCTCCTCCGGAGAGCATCCCGGCGGGACGGTTGCGGTAGCGGTACATCCCCGTGAGTTCCAGCACGTAATTGACGCTCTCGGAGATCTCCGCCTTCTTGCGGACCCCCAGCATCTTAAGAGCCAGGGCCACGTTGTCGAAGACGGACAGGTCGTCCATCAGGTGATAGTTCTGGAAGATGTATCCGATGGAGGCGTTCCTGATATTGTCGGTATGGGAGGAAAAGATGCTGTTGATCCTTTTTCCGTTGATCTTTATCCTTCCGCTGTCGGGCCTGTCCAGGCCTCCGATGCAGTTCAGAAGGGTGGTCTTTCCGCAGCCTGACGGCCCCAGTATCGCCACCAGGCCGCTGTCTTCCAGCGTGAAGCTGGTATGGTCTATGACATGGATGCGGTTTCTCTTTCCCCTGTTGAAGAACTTGTTCGCATTGGTTACTTCTATCATCTCACGCCTCCTGCCTCAGTGTGCTGAGGGCGGAATCCGTAAACAGCGCCTTCGCGTATTTTCTCGATATCACAAAGCATATGACCAGGAGCACAGCGTATATCACGGCGTAATCGGAGAACCTCAGATATGTGAGGATGTCCGATACGAAGGTGCTCTCCACCGTGATGTACCCCCTGAAGACGGAGTAGATCGCCCCCACGGTCAGGGCGAAGGCGATGTTCAGGACGTTGAAGAGGTCCAGGAACAGAAGGCTCCTTACATCTCCCCGGGTGGCTCCCAGCATCCTTATGGTGGAATAATAAGTGTTCCTTGAACGCATGATCAGCTTGATGATGGAATAGTCTATGAAGAACAGCACCACCGTCAGCACCGCAGACCAGATGACGTTGTAGATGTTCTGGACTATGGTCCATGCACCGTCATAGTTCCTTAAGGTATCCTTCAGATACAGGGCGTCGTATCCCAGATCTTCCAGGCTCTCCCTCGTCTCATGGGCCTGTTTGGGATCCTTTATGAAAAGGCTTATCTGGTAATTGCCCTTGGTGAAGAAGCTGTTGTAGTCTCCGGAATTGATCATGATGACCCCGTTCTGCCAGGAATAATCATCCAGCCGGGTCTTCGATACGAAGCTGTCCTTGTCGTAGGTGTCCCACACGAGAAGGGAGCGGCTGTCGGAGTAGTACAGGCTCTCCACCTTTACGGTGATGTACTTTCCCACCGCCTCGTAGTCGTAGTTCTCGGGGAACATGTAGTTCCATTCCTCCGGCGCGAGAACGCATCCGGCAGGCACCCACCAGGCGGGCATGACCTTGTTCTGGTAGTTCCAGGGATCCCCCTTCAGCTCGTTGCCGTTGACGTAGGTGGTGACTGTGGCGAACTCA
>CADBPP010000096.1 GCA_902796565.1 uncultured Eubacteriales bacterium
ACAGATATTCCCCCCGCCCTGGTGCAGAACGAGATCCATCCCTATTACCAGGAAAGGGACGTGGTCCCCTTCATACAGGAAAAGG
The DNA here is from genome assembly GCA_902796565.1 of uncultured Eubacteriales bacterium. GTDB lineage: Bacteria > Bacillota > Clostridia > Eubacteriales > Anaerofustaceae > RUG14186. The sequence goes on from CADBPP010000096.1 coordinate 86, forward strand.
GCATCGCCGTGCAGTGCTGGTATCCCCTGGGGGGAAGGGGCTATACGAAGGAGCTCCTATCCGATCCTGTCATATGCTCCATTGCCAAGGCCCACAATGTGAGCCCCGCCCGGGTGATCCTCCGCTGGGATCTTCAGAGGGGGATCGTGGTGATCCCGGGATCAGGGAACGAAAGACACATAAGGGAGAACCTCGACCTTTTCAGCTTCAGTCTCACCGGTGAGGAGATGGATATGATCGCGTCTCTGGACCGGGGAGAAAAGCACGACTGGTACTGATCGCTATAAGGAGATACGCCTTCCCGGACAGCATCCGGGAAGGCATTTTTTGTCTTTGCCGCTGGACTTTTGAGCCGGTCCGCATTGAAACGAATTCTTTATGATATTATAATCACTATAAAATTCACAGGCATCGGACGGACATAATGGAAAAGGCAAAGACGAACACATATCTCTTCGAAGAGATGAAGATATCCAAAGCTGTGCTCTCACTGGTGATCCCCACGGTCATCAGCCAGATCATCAACGTCATCTACAACATAGCGGACACCTACTTCGTGGCCCGCATCGGGGACCCCGACCAGGTGGCGGCGGTCTCCGTATGCATGCCCCTTTTCATCTTCCTCACGGGCCTGGCGAACCTTTTCGGCATCGGAGGAGCCAGCCTCATCTCCCGCTGCCTGGGAAGCGGCAGAAAAGACAAGGCTTCGAACGTGTCGGCCTTCTGCATCTGGACCGCCGGAGGAGCCGCCCTCACCTATGCCATTGTCATGGGGCTTTTCTCCCGCTCCGTCCTGCCCTCCATAGGGGCGAATGAAGCCATCCTGGACTACTGCAGGAGCTACATGTTCTATACCATCTGCCTCGGGGCGGTGCCCACGGTATTGAACCTTCTCATGGCCCATCTCGTAAGGAGCGAGGGCTATTCCGCCCAGGCCAGCTTCGGTATGATCCTGGGAGGAGGCCTTAACATCATCCTAGACCCCATACTTATATCGGTCCTGGGGATGCAGATCAGGGGAGCGGCTGTGGCGACCCTCTTCTCCAACACGGTGAGCCTCATCTACTTCGCCCTTCTCATGTGCTCGAAACGGGGAAACACCGTCCTCACGGCGGACCCGAAGCGCTACAGCGTATCGGATAAGATCCCTTCAGAGGTGATGCTGGTGGGCCTTCCCAGCGCCATGATGAACATCACGGGAGTCGTATCAAACATAGTCTTCAACCGCCTCATGTCCTCCTACTGCAATGAGGCCATAGCGGGACTGGGGATAGCCAAGAAGGTGGACCTCTTCGGCTTCGCCCTGGCGACGGGCATGACCCAGGGAGTTCTGCCCCTTCTGGGATACACCTACTCCGCCGGGATGAAGGAAAGGATGAAAAGCGCCTTCAGGACCGCCCTGGGCTACAGCCTCGCCGCGGCGGTCACCATCTCGGTGATCCTCTATACCGGTTCCGACGTCATAGTGAACGCCTTCATAAAGGATCCCCTGACGGTATATTACGCATCCATGTTCCAGAAGCTCATCTGCATCGGAGGCCCGGCCATCAGCGTCAGCATGATGATCATCACCACCTTCCAGGCCACCGGCGCGAAGCATACGCCCTTTTTGCTGTCCCTTCTGAGAAAGGGAGTGCTGGACATACCGCTGCTGTTCATTCTGGACAGATGCTTCGGGATCGAAAAAGCCCTCTGGGCGACCCCCCTCGCGGAGTACCTGGCCATGACTGCGGCCCTGATAGCTTTTATGCCCTTAAGGAGAAAAATGAAGTCATAAAAAAGGGGGCCGAAACATGCGTTTAAGCGCAGTTTCCTGACACCCCCTTCTTTTATTCTGTCAAAAACAGTATCGGGATATGACCGGCTGCGCCCGGCAGGGCAGCAGGTCTCCGTCTACCTGAACAGTCTCTGCATGAATTCCTTCGCGGACCAGCGCCATACGTCCCACTCATGGTATCCGGGACAGCAGCCGTATTCGACGTTGAAGCCCTGGGAAGCCAGTTCCTCCACCTGTTTTGAGGTATATTCATGACGGGGGTCCTGTGTACCGCAGGTGATGAAAGTGACGCCCATTTTTGCGTTATACTCTTCCGGTGAGGAGAACAGATCGCTGTAAACTTTATCCATCGGGTTTACGGCGCCCTTGGCTCCGTAGCCCTGGAAGCCTTCCGTCACGGTGCGTCCCTTAACGGCGAAGCCTCCCCCGCAGGAGAACTGTCCCAGATTCCTGAACACCTCGGTGCGGCTGTGCCCGATCTGTCTGGCCATCGATCCGCCGGCGGAAAGGCCGGCTATAGCTCTGTGATCGCGGTCCGCTATGGTGCGGAAGCGTTCATCTATGAAAGGCACTATCTCGTCGGCCATGACCGAAATGAAGGACTCGTTGACGAACACATTGTCCCTGACCTCATGGGGAGCCGAAAATGAGCTGGCTACGATTATCATCTCCTCACATTTCCCTTCGGCTATAAGATTGTCAGCTATGTAGTTCAGCTTTCCCTGCCAGAACCAGCCTATCTCATTCTCTCCTCCGCCGTGCAGGATATGCAGAACAGGATATCTTCTGTTTGATGTGTCATACCCGTACGGTGTATAGACATAGAGGTTGCGGTATCTGCCGCATGAGGGAGATCTCATTATCTCCATCCTGACTGAACCGTGGGGGACGTCCTTAAGGAGGTAGTAATCCTCCTCTCCCGGGACCTCGAAGTAATTCAGGACATAGTGGTTTCCGAAACCGAAAGGCATGGTGGGATTATAGGTGAACACCCCGTCGACGATGAAGACGCAGTAGTGGAAACCGCTCCCCACGTCGCTGAGCTTCGTTTTCCAGTAGCCGTTCCCGGTTTTTTCCAGATCGTATCTTCCCTTCATGGAGCCGCCGATACCCGCGATCTCGACTCTGTGCGCGTCCGGAGCGTAGAAAGTTATCTCTACGGAGCCGTCGTCAAGAGTTCTCGCCGCGTGGACAGCCTCATACTCTCCCCTGGCAGGAGCCATCGACGGCAGCAGAACATTGCATCCGTAAGCCGGATCGATGGGGTTGCGATCCTCTGAAGTCGGGCCCAGTGCGGTATAGACCTGATCGAAATTCAGAGGATTTTCATAAATCGCCTGATTGTCTCTGATTTCCTTTTTCATGTTGTCTCCTTGAAAAGTGATGTATATCAAAGTGATTATATCATTTTTTACGGGCTTTTATGCAGCCCGGACACATGACGCCGGAGCGTTTGAGCGGGATCGCTTCCTGTTGTTTTGGCATCCCTTTCCCGGGGAGACGCCCCTCAGCGGGAATGTGAAACTTCCACGGTCATCACAGTAAAAAAAGGGGCGCTGAAATGCCCCTTAAAGAGCCGTTTTCCGGCAGCCCCTCTTGTTATCACCAGTATTCGTTCTGCTTTTTGAAGCACCTGTCACAGATCCCGTAGGGATATGTGGGGGGAAGTATCCTTCCGCATACCCTGCACCGCTTGAGGTAGCGGTCCTTGTCGGAGGCCAGGTATTCGTTGATCTTGCGGCACAGCCTGTCCTTTTCCTCCGTGCGGTCCTCCTCCACCCCTATCCTTCTGAGGAGCTGGTGGCGTATGTCGTAGGCCTTGTAGAGCCTCTCGCAGCTCTCCAGGGTATTGTCGCTCCAGTAGGGCATGGGAAGCTCCCCTCCGTGGATGATGGCCAGGGAGCAGTCCAGCCAGTAGATCACCAGGGCGTCGTCCTTGATGTCCACGGGACATGTTATCAGGTCATATATGAGATGCTTGTCCGTATCAGAGGGTACGTCGAGATTGCTCAGGAGGTAGATGCTGTCGGACATGTCCTGACGGTGGAATCCCGGCACCCGGGGAAGGCCGTTCCAGGCGGTGAAGAGGTCCTTTATCGGATAGTCGCTCCCCAGCACCTGGGCCGGGAAGGGTATGGTGATCTCCTTTATGGGGGATTCCTCCTCCCGCAGGGCGTCCTTTATCAGATGGGCGTCCTTCATGGTGAGCACCTCTCCCCTGTCGTAGATGCCGTAGCGTCCGGCCCTGCCGGCGATCTGCCTGATCTCCATGGCGTTCAGGGGACGGGTCCTGATGCCGTCATACTTCGATGTCTCGCAGAAGATGATCCTCTTTATGGGCAGGGACACTCCCATGCCGATGGCGTCGGTGGAGACCACCACGGTGCTCTCCCCGGAGGTGAACTTTCTGACCTCCTCCCTGCGGGAGGCGGGGGGCAGGGCCCCGTAGATTGTGCTGACCTTTATGCCCAGGTTCTCCAGGGCGGAGGAAAGGGCCAGGGCGGACTTCCTCGAAAAGACTATCAGAGCGTCCCCGCTCTCCACGTCCTCATAGTTGCGGAAGACCCCGGCGTACTCCAGGGGGGCCAGCCTCTCGTGCTTTATGACCTCGTAGGGGGCGTCGAAGCTCTCCAGCATCTCCTTTATCACATCGAGGGCGTAGGGAGCCAGGCAGATGTGGACTTCCTCGGCGTCCACGCAGTAGATGGCCCTGGTCCACTTGTCCCCCCTGAACTTGTCCTCTATGAGCTGGGCCTCGTCTATGACCGCCACCTCGTAGTGGGCGGAATAGTCGCACAACTCGATGGTGGATGCCGTGAGGCGGCTCCCCGGGACTTCTATGTGTTCCTCGCCGGTGAGAAGGCTGCAGCGGAAATCATCCGCGTTCAGACGGTCGAACATCTCCAGTGCGAGAAGTCTTAAGGGTCCGAGATAAGCTCCGCTTGAGGCCTCTCTGAGGCGCTCTACGGAGGCATAGGTCTTTCCGGAGTTGGTGGGGCCCACGTGCAGGATGAACCGCCTGTTAAGGGAGCGGGCCTTCATCCTCATGTTCTCGATGTCGAAGGACAGAAGGTATTCGTCCAGGGCCCGGCGGTATTCGCTGTTCTTTCTCCTCTGGGCCTCGATGGAGGCTATGATGTTGTTAAGAGGCGGTGAGGACACGGCCCTCGCCACCGTTTCCGCGGACCACAGGGGGGACTTCCCCTTCCTTCCGGCGTAGGCGTCGGGAGGCGGGAAATATTTGTTCACCGTTTTCATGGTGATCCCGTACTTCTCGTGTATCTGCTGGCGCGACATGTAATTGCCGCTCTTTTTCTTCTTTGCCATTTATTCTCTCCGCCCCCATTTTTTCCGCATGAGCGGACGGGGGCTTTCATGATATATATAGTCCCGTGGGGGGGATCATTCCTTCAGATATTTTCCGATGACGCTCCACTCGGAAAGGAGCCTCTCCATGGAATATGAGGCGTTGGCCGCCGAGGTGGAGGGGAGACATAGGTCCTCCCTTCCCGTTGACGGAAGGATATGCTTCACATACAGCTCATGGGCCTTCTTCCCGTTGGTGAACACGGCTCTTACGGGAGCCTCCCTCAGGATCCTTGCGATGTCGTTGGGCACGGTGTTTCTGATGGACGAGTCGGAGGAGCCGTCTATCTCGCAGTAGGATATGACGTCCCAGAGGGCGATGCCGCTCTCTGAAAGGAGCCTTTTCTTCTCTTCCACGCTGCAGGGGACCTCCCGGTCCGTGAGGGAGGCTATCACCCTCCAGAAACGGTTCTGCGGGTGAGCATAAAAAAATCCTTCCTCCCTGGAGCGCACTGAGGGGAAGGAACCCAGGATAAGGATCCTCGAGGAAGGCCCGTACTGCGGGGGTATGTTGTGTTCAGGCATTCTCCTTCACCGCCATGGCCATTTTTTCCCGGGCGGCGTCGATCTCCAGAGCCCTCAGGTGTCTGGAGAGCCGTGTGTTGTATTCCGGTGTGTTCATGAGGGCGGTATAGGCCGCCTTCCTCTGGTTCCACTGGGAAAGGTCCGCGCTTTTCATGGCGTAGCTGAAGATCAGATCCTCCCTGCCGCTCTTTTCCGCCGCGAGGCTCCCCGCGGTGTATGCGGTGGGACCGCCCTTGCCCAGCAGCTCCTCCGCCATGGTCCCGAGCTTTCCGGGATCGGCGATCCTGCGGGCGCCCCTGATGCGGTAACGGCCGCAGAGGGCTATCTTCAGAAGGAGAGCATCGTCGGTTATGGATTCATACAGCCTGTCCGCAGCCTGTCCCTTTACGGGTGAAGCCAGAAGGATCCCGCAGCGGGTCTCATCGTCCTTCGCCCGGGAGGAAAGGATCGTGAGGGTCTCGTCGTCGGAAGTCTCGGCGCACTTTATGAGCCACTGGGGAGAAGTGAGTTTCGACGCGGCTGCCAGCCTTACCTGGGCATGGGGGCTTTCCGAACATATCCTGCACAGGAGCTTTTCATTGGAAGCCTTCTGTACCGCCTCCATCGCCTTGCTGACGTCGCTGAGCATCCATGCCTTATCGAAAACACCCATATTCCACCTCCGGATCTTACATTTTACTTTATCAGATTTGTCCGTCATTTTCAATAAGAACGGCCAAAAAGCCCCCGGAGCCGCACTGGGGCAGCCGGGGGGGCTTTGTTTCTTTATGATGAGGGTGGCTACTCGGTAAGGCCCAGGGCCTTCGCAGCGTCCTCCCTGATCTGGTACTTGAGGATCTTTCCCGCCACGTTCATCGGGAAGCTGTCCACGAACATGATGTAGCGGGGCACCTTGTGACGGGCCAGGGAAGCGGAGATGAAGTCCCTCAGCTCCTGCTCGGTGAGGCTCATGCCTTCCTTGAGGATGACAGCGGCCAGCACTTCCTCGCCGTACTGCTTGTCCGGGACGCCCACCACCTGGACGTCGGAGACCTTCGGGTGGGTGTAGATGAATTCCTCTATCTCCTTGGGATAGATGTTCTCCCCTCCCCTGATGATCATGTCCTTGAGCCTTCCGGTGATGACGTAGTTGCCGTCATCCCGCCTCATGGCCAGGTCTCCCGTATGGAGCCAGCCGTCGGCGTCGATGGCCTGGGCGGTGGCGGAGGGCATCTTGTAGTAGCCCTTCATGATGTTGTAGCCCCTGGCCACGAACTCGCCTATGACGTTGTCCGGGCAGGGCTCGTTGGTCTCGGGATCCACTATGCGGCATTCGATCTCGGGAAGTTCCCTTCCGACGGTGGCGACCCTGACCTCCAGGGGATCGTCGGAGAAGCTCATGGTGCAGCCGGGGGATGCCTCCGTCTGTCCGTAGACTATGGTGATCTCCTTCATGTTCATTTTGTCCACCACGTCCTGCATGACGGACACGGGGCAGGGGCTGCCGGCCATGATGCCGGTGCGCATGTAGGAGAAATCCGTCTTTTCAAAGTCGGGATGCTCCAGCATGGAGATGAACATGGTGGGCACTCCGTGGAACGCCGTGATGTGCTCGGTGTTGATGCAGTCCAGGGCCGGCTTCGTGGAGAAGTATGGCAGGGGCATGAGGCTCGTGCCGTGGGTCATGGAGGCCGTCATGGCCAGCACCATGCCGAAGCAGTGGAACATGGGCACCTGTATCATCATCCTGTCGGCGGTGGACAGATCCATCCTGTCGCCGATGCACTTTCCGTTGTTGACCACGTTGTAGTGGGTCAGCATGACTCCCTTCGGGAAGCCCGTGGTGCCGGAGGTGTACTGCATGTTCGCGACGTCGTCCTTGTCCACCAGGGCCGCCATCCTGAGCACTTCCCTTCTCGGCACCCTTTCGGAGAGCTCCAGAGCCTCCTCCCAGCTCATGCCGCCGGGCATCGTGAAGCCCACGGTGATGACGTTACGAAGAAACGGCAGTCTCCTGGCGTGGAGGGCCTCGCCCTTCTTCTTCGTCTTGAGCTCGGGACACAGCTCGGTGATGATCCCGCCGTAGCTGATGTCGCGGTTCCCCTCGGTGATTATAAGGGTATGGGTGTCGGACTGCTTGAGCAGATATTCCGCCTCATGGATCTTGTATGCGGTGTTGACGGTGACCAGCACCGCCCCGATCTTGGTGGTCGCCCAGAAGGCTATGTACCACTGGGGCACGTTGGAAGCCCATACCGCCACGTGGGAGCCCGCCTTCACGCCCATGGCGATCAGGGACGCCGCGAAGGTGTCCACGTCGTCGCGGAACTCCGAATAGGTCCTGGTGTAGTCCAGTGTGGTGTAACGGAAGGCGATCTGGTCGGGATACTCCTCCACCATGCGGTCCAGCACCTTCGGGAAGGTCTCCTCGATGAGAAGGTCCTTCTTCCAGACATAGGTGCCCGTATGGGCTCTGTTGTAGTAGAGGGTCTTCTCGTTCCTGGCGGTGTCGCCGAACTGCCTGATGTAGCAGGCGAAGTGGGAGAGGATTATCTCCAGGTCGCTGAGTTCGGGAAGCCACAGGGGATCCCATACCAGAGAGATGAAGCCGTCGTAGTTGACGCTTCTAAGAGCCAGCATGATCTCCCTGATGGGAAGGATGCCCTCCCCCGCCAGGACATGGGTCACCTCCCCGCCGCTGAGGGTGAAGTCGCTGTAGGTCACATGCCTGACGTAGGCTCCCAGGTTGGTGATCACCTTCTCCGGGGATTCCTGAGTGACGCTGTAGGCGCCGGAAAGGTTCCACAGGGCCGCCAGGCGGTCGCTGGCGTATTCCTCGAGGATGCTTCTCAGGAGGGCCGTATCCGCGAAGAGACCGGCGGTCTCCAGAAGGAGGGTGCAGCCCGTCCTCTCCGCCTCGGGGAGCACCTCGTCGATGAGGGAGCGCACCGCGTCCAGGGCGGATGGGTCGTCGCTTCCGCGGGCGCGGAGCCTCAGGTTCGGGACGTTCAGATATGACGCTATGTCGAGGCACTTTCCGATCTCGCTTACGGCCTGCTCCCTCACACGGGGATCGGCTATGTCGGATATCACGTCTATCGCGGGTATGGAGATATGCTTTTCGAAAAGCTTCCTGGAGGTGGCGGCGGCGGTGTAGTCGTAAAATGCCCCGCCCTTGGCGAAATGCTCGTTGGATATGTTGTGCAGCTCTATGCCGTCATATCCCATCCCGCAGGCGGCCTCAAGGAATTCCTCGAATCCGAGGCCCCTCCACCCTCTGATGGAAAAGGAGAGTTTCATATCATTCCTCCTCGTATACGATCTTGTTCA
>CADBPP010000097.1 GCA_902796565.1 uncultured Eubacteriales bacterium
CCGGCGGACGTATATATAGCGGTGAGCCAGGCCATCGAATACGCCAAGCAGAACAGCGCCCCGGTCATCGTCGAGGCCCGCACGGTGAGCCTTTCGAAGGATATCTATGTCAGGGGAAGCGACATAACCTCCGACGAGGAGATCATGCAGTGGGGTGGATACGATCCCGTGGAGAACCACAGGAAATATATGCTGGACAATGCTTTGGTCAGCGAAAAGGACCTGGAGGATTTGAGCGAATCTGTCTCCGGACAGATCGGTCTTGCAATGGACAAGGTCCTCAGGGAGATGACATCCATGCGCAGCAGGCAGGAAACGGAGGGGACCAGATGATCAGTAAACTCAGAGACATCCTTGCCGAAAACCTGAAAAGGGACATGTTAGGCGCTGTGGTGGGCAGCGGTGTGAAACGCGGAGCGGCCCTTGGCATGACCGACGGCATCTGCGACGAGATCGGGGAAGAACGGGTCATCGAGACCGGTCCCGACGGCACCCTGGCCCTCAAGCTCGCTCTGGGAATGGCTATGGACGGGATGCATCCCGTCGTGTTCATATCACAGAACGACCTGATCCGTTCCGCTGACATCATAGTCAGCAACGCTGCCATGCTGAAGGATATATCGGCTTCACAGTTCTCCCCCAGGATGTTAATATGCGCTGAATCTGTGGACTCCGGTTCATCCCGGACCGTTTCGGGCATTTATCCGGAGGATATCTATGCTCCCGCGGGCAACGTAAGGCTGATCGTCCCTGCATCACCTTCCCGGGCGGAGGCGCTTTTCAGAGAATGCCTTTCCGCAGAAGGCATCAACATATTTATGGCCGACAGGAGCCTGTGCGGTGAAGACAGTGCTGAGGAGCAGGAACTGACCGGAGGAAAGGATCTCACAGTCATCTGTGTCGGGGGAAACCTCAGGATCTGCGAAGCGGCATGCGCCAGAGCGAAAGACATAGGGATCGGTTGCGATCTTATCGCGGCGGAGGATATGAGCCTGGCGGACACGTCGCGGATCGTTTCGTCGGTATCGCAGACGGGAAGAGCTCTGATCGTACACACAGATGCTACAAAGGCGGTATCAGCCATGATCAGTACGGCAGTCATGGAGAGTGAGGCGTTTTACTATCTGTATTCTCCCGTCAGGAGGATGTGCCTCCCCCTGAACGTTAAGGAAGGGACTGACCCGAGAAATCTAATATATGAGGAAATACTGAAAGCAGCAAAGTAGGAGGAAGCGACATGGAAGAGGAAAGGATCAAAGCATCGCCGGCGATCAAGCGGATCGCCAAACAGTACGGCATCGATCTGGCGGATATCACCGGTACCGGAGAGGACGGACGCATCGAAGTATCCGATCTTGAGAGCTACCTGCTGGGCCGCAGGCAGATGTCCATGGAGGATACCATGCCGGCCCAGGACGAGGCGGCGGAGGATGAAGAGAAGTATGCCATTTACCAGTCGGAGAACACTTCAAGACAATACTCCAGGCTGAATTATGACGACGAGGATTATGTCACCCTGGGCGGCGGAGACAGTCCTGATATCGAACTGTATCCCGAAAAGAAATACGATGAGTTCGTAGAGGCGACACTGGAATCTCCGGAGACCATGGCGGACGAGGATCTCGAGCGTTACATGGAGCTGGAAGATGACTTTACAAAGGCGTTTCCTTCCTATGAGATCGAACCGTCAGAGCCCCTGAGCGGCAGCGAAATGGACTCCCTTGCCGATGATGTGGCGGAGGAGCTTCGCTTCGACCTTATGGAAAGCGCTGCGGATCCGCAGCCGGAGGAAGCGCAGGAGCCCGCTGAGGTGCCGGCAGAGGATGTCCCTGAGGACGATGAGCACGATGAGGACGGGGAATGCGGCTGCGGACACCATCATCACGAAGATGACGATGAAGAGACCTGCCAGCCCATAAACATATCCTTCAGAGTGCCCCGCGCGGAGATCGACAGGTTCGTGTTCTCCTGCGGGACGGACCACGAAAAACTCCTGGCGGATACGGTCATCAAGGCCCTGGCCCTGGCGATCTATGATGAGGACAGTGAGTTCGACGGGCGTATCGATCTGGTGAGATTCAGCCGTGACGGCATTGAGGTCTCCACCGCGATGGATGCTCTTTCTCAGAAGGTCGGATACATTCGTTACGATGATCCCGAGGAGAACGGCGATGTGTTCGTCAATGTATGGGATATGACTTCCTTCGGATTCAGCTCCTTCTCCCGTCCCGACGCGGGGATGGTGAATGTGTTCGTCAGCCTTGACGAAAAGGATCTTATCATAGATGCCATCAGCGATGAATATACCGTATGCATCGACACCTGCGCGTTCATGTTCAGGTCCATGAGGGAGAACCTCATGCTTCCCGCGAAGATGAACTCCCGCAGTGAGAGCCCGGTAACAGTTGAGGAGGAATAAAGATGTCACGCAAAAAAGTTAGGATCAGACTCACACAGCCTAAAAAACTCATAGGGGTGCTTCTGAAGCTTGCCCTGGTCATCGCTGTCGTAGTTGTGGCGGTGCATTTTATCAGCGGATTCGGAAAGGATCCGGTGATAAAGGAATTGAAGAAACTCGAAGGACAGGATGTCAGCATCATCAGTTCGGAGATCGTGCCCTACAAAGGGGACGTACAGTACAAGGAGACGGTGCTTTCGGCAGGGGACGTGATCACCTACAAGGTGGTCTACAAGTACCAGCTCAAGGAGTCGAAGACTATCAAGAACCATCCCGTGGAGGAGGGTGTGAGCATCACCGTTTCCGATCCCGCCTATGCGGAGGAGACGGAAGAGAAGAATGTCCTGAAGGTCAAGACCGGCATCACCCAGGAGACCCCATTAACGGTCAAGGTCACCTACTCCCGCAACAAGGATATGGTCAAGGAGTATAACTATACCATCCGACCCGACATGGCGCCCACAGAATCGGAGTGAGGCCGAAAGACGGTATCAGAAAACGAAAGCATCCTGCCTACGGACAGGATGCTGTTTTTTATCGTCTCAGTGCTTCCAGGACCCTCTGCATGTCGGATGGAAGGGGCGATTCGAAGCGCATGACCCTTCTTTCCACAGGATGCATGAAGCTGACGCTCGCGGCATGCAGAGCTTGCCTTCCTATGAGGGGATCGGTCCCGTCCCCGTACAGTACGTCGGAGAGGATGGGCGTTCCCATGCTCTGCATATGCACCCTTATCTGGTGGGTCCTGCCGGTTAGGAGCCTGAGCTTTACCAGGGAATGGGCAGGGAATTCCTCCAGGACCTCATATTCCGTGAGACAGTCCTTGCCTTCCTCGTCTATGACCCTTCTGATCCCTTCGCTGCTCCTCATTATGGGCATGTCTATCACGCCCTTTTTCTCCGGGAGATGTCCCTTGATTATTGCCTGATAATATTTGTCGAAGGGTCTGAATTCATCCATGTTCTGCATGAGGTGATGGATGAACTTGTTGCGGGCGATTATGACGACCCCGGAAGTGTCCATATCCAGACGGGATACGAAGTGGAGCTTCCCGTCGATGCCCTGCTTTTCATAGTAGCCGTATACGGCGTTGGAAAGGGTATTGTCGGGATGGCTCTTCGTTGGGTGGGTCACCATATACGGAGGCTTGTCCGCCACCAGGATGTCTTCGTCCTCGTATATGAGCTTGAGGGGCAGATCCTGCGGCTCTGAATCCATATGCTCTTTTCTGAGCATGACCTCGATCCTGTCCCCGCTTCTGCATTTCCCAACAAATGGCATATGTTTCCCGTTGAGCAGCAGTTCGCCCTCTTTTTTTACGGATTTTATGACCCGGGAGGAATAGCCGTAGCGGCTCTGCAGATACTTTGAGATCTCTCCCTCGAAGTTTTCCACTGTATATTCATATTTTCTTGAGTATTCCATTGCATCCTCTCCCGGATAGTGTACCACAAACCGTCCCCGGTGGTTCCTGAAGTCAAACAAAAAG
>CADBPP010000098.1 GCA_902796565.1 uncultured Eubacteriales bacterium
CGGAACTCTCCTCCCTGGGATGCCGCCACGTGGTGATAAGGGACATGGAGTTCAGAAGCCTCCTTCCCGCTTCCGAGACCATACGCAGGGAACTGGCGGCCTGTCTTGAGAAAAAGGTGCCGGAGCGCTTCGGGATGTGGAGCGCCCTGAGGGGGGACTTTTCCATGAAGGGCCTCTTCGAGTTCATGCTCTCCTACATCCATACCGCGAACCTGGAGAGGGAACTGGAGGAATCATATTTCGGCATGAGGACGGAAAGGATCCTTTCTATCTTCTCCGGCTACGATGTCCTCTGGGAGCACCACTTCCTGATACCCTACCTCATAAGGCTATGGGAAAGGGAGCTCTTCCAAGATGAGAAGGAGCTCTTCTCGCTTCTAAGAAAAGGAGTCACCACCCATACGAAGCTTTTGATGGATAAGAAACGGTAATATTTGAAGAGCGCGCCCGGCGGGCGCGCTCTGTCGATACTCAGTGCTTTTCGTAATAATGGTCGCAGTATTCGGAAGCGGTCTCCTGCACCAGCTTGTGCAGGTGGGCGGCCCTTTCGTCTCCCGGCCTTACCAGGATGCCTCCGATGAACATGTATCCTCCTCCCGGGGCCAGCTTGTCCACGGTGTCGTAGACGGTCTGTCTGACCTCGTCGTCGGAAACGTCGGGCCATGAGGGCATGAGCTGCACTTCCCAGCCTCCCGTTATGACCAGATCCCTTCCGTACTTCTCCTTGATGCCGAGAAGGTCGTTGTCATGCTGGGCGGGATCCCACCACTTGACTCCGAAGCCCACCATCTCGTCCAGGAAGGTCTCGCACCTTCCGCAGTTGTGGAAGCCTATGGGCAGGCCCCTTTCATTCGCCGGGGCGGCCAGACGGTCGTAGATGGGACGGAAGATGTCCTGATATATCTCCTTCGAGAAGAAGGTGGAGTATCTTGAGGCAGTGTCGTCCAGCATGTAGTAGCAGTCCGGCTTGTAGTATTCTATGGTCTTCTCGATGATGGGCACATAGAAGTCCGTCATGTAGTTGAGAAGGGCCTTGACCTCCTCCGGCTCCTCGTACAGGGCGCACAGTCCCTCCGAAAAGCCCATGAACGCCACCAGCTGCTGGAAGGGCATCAGCATGGCGCTGGAATATACGGCGGTGACATTACGGTCGATCTCGGCGTCCTCCATGTCCTTCTTCGCCATGGCTTCCCAGTCGATGTCCAGGTCGATCTCCGGGGCCTTCACGACGTCCCTCCATTTTGTGATGTCGTCCAGGATGAAGTTGTTGGGCTCAGGGATGGAGGCGAAGCCCGTCTCCTCGTTGGCCACGTAGCTGACTCCCCAGATGTCCTTTCCCCCCTTGGGGCTCATGTGGGAATCCATCTTCCTGAGGATGCTGGGGCCCACCCCCCTGGTGGTCTCCCTGCCGTTCATGGTTTTCATGCCCATGTTGTAGCGGGGCACGCTCTGGGGTATCTCCCCTCTGAGCACAGCCATAAAGTTCTCTTTCGGTGTCCAGTCTGTCATCTCATTCCTCCCATGGTAACTGACGATCCAGAAGTTTTGTTTTTTACTTTATGATTTTAGAAATTATAATATTATTCGATATTTATATGATACAACCCATCACCCTTCCCCGTCAATCCATTTTTACACAGAGACAAAAATAGACCGCCCGGAGGGCGGTCAGCCATAAGAGCTCAGACGCGGTCCGTTATCGCGAAGAGCATCATGTAGGCCATTATGAAGATGCAGCGGTCCACGGTGAAGCGCACCCTTAGGTTGAAGCGGTTCTTCTTCTTTCCGGAAAAGCCCGTCACCTTTTCCTTAGCCATGGCGCTCATGATCCTTTCGGGGTCGAGAAGCGAAGGATCTTCCCTTAGGCTGTAGATCTCCTTTCCCTTCTCGTCCAGGGACGCCGTGTACATCAGCATCATGCGGCAGGTGTATTCTCTGAGAGAACTCATCGTCGGCTTTTCCACGTCCACCGAGGACACCGTATCATAGTAATATGTCCTGGCGGCGGGGATCATGATGACGTGTTCGCCCTCGCTGAGCCTCGGGTGGGACTGGGCCACCCTCGGGGCCACCACCGCGTCCAGGGCCTCAATGTACGCCGCGGCGAGGCGCTCGAAGCTCTTTCCCGAGGTGAGCTCCACCTTCTCGAAATAGTCGAAGAGCTTCTCCTCGAAGCCTTCCCTGCCCACTTTATCCGCTTCCGTCATCCCCAGGGGGACGAAACGCTCGTCGAGAAGGATGTCCCTGAGTGCCCTGGCGGCATCCTCCGTGAGCTTATCCACTGTTTCAATGATGAATTCTTTACGGTCCATATCTTTTCTCCTCGTTATGTGTCTTATCAGATGATCATCCCGTCCAGGTGGTCGATCTCATGCTGGACGGCCTGGGCGGTCAGTCCGGAAAAGCGCATCCTGTGCTTTTTGAAGCGCTCGTCGTAAAATTCCGTTTCTATCTCCCTGTAGCGCAGGGTCTTTCTGACCCCGTCCAGGGAAAGGCAGCCCTCCTCCGTTTCATAGGGACCGCTCCTTTTCGTGATGACGGGATCGAACATCAGCATGTCCCCCGCCGGGGTATCCACTATGATGATGCGCTTTTGATATCCTATCATGTTGGCGGCCATGCCTATGCAGTGCTCCCGGTGGGCTCTGAGGGTGTCCCTCAGGTCCTGCCCTATGGAGATGTCCTCCGCCGATGCCTCTTCGGAGCGCTGCGACAGAAAGAAAATGTCCCTGACGACGGGCCTTATCATTTTTTTTACCCCCGTTAAGTCTTCTCGGATACATTTTAACCCATATGGTGAAATAAAGCAAAGAAAAGATGGCAAAGGGGGACAAAGGGGAGTATCATATGCATAGAAAAACGATTACGCACAGCGGAGGCCATCATGAAAAAGAAACTCAGGATACTTGCCCTTATAGCGCTGGGAGCGATCTGGCTGAGATCGCGCCGCGCAGGAGAATTCACCGTGGATTCCCGGGAGGAAGGCACCGTAAAGATAAAGGCGGCCAGGGCCAGGGAGGACGACTGGGCGGTCAGCGGGAGCCTGGAAGTGACTCCCGGAAAACATCTCAGGGCGGATTACGCATTTACCGAGGGAGAGCTCACAGTGATCCTTCTTCCCGCGGGGGATCTGAACGGGGAGTCCACCCTTCAGGAGATGGAGGAGCAGCTCAGCGACGACAACGGCTTCGAGCTGAACTTCTGCGGCACAGGAACGGATATTTTCGAGCTGCCGGAGGACACCTACTACGTCAAGGTCATCGCGGGAGCGAGAGCGACGGGAGAGGCTATCCTCACGGTCGAGTGAGACATCTTTCACAGGCGGGAGACATCTCCCGCTTTTTTTATTGAAAACTTTACGATTTGACTGCTCTTGCCGCCCGCTTCGTTGTACAATATGCCCTGTGCCCCGAAGGGGCGCATGACACTGAAAAGGACTTAATACATGAACAGAACCGCTTTCAAAGATATATCCCGCTGCCTGGCCGTATGCGTCCTGGCCTCCCTCATGGCCATGAACTACAGGCTGTTCATCATACCGAACCATTTCGCCCCCGCGGGGATAAACGGCATCGCCACCATGGTGCAGTACCGCTTCGGCTTCTCCATAGCCTACATGTCCCTTCTGATAAACGTGCCCCTGTGCATCATCTCCTACGTCTCATCGGACAGAAGGTTCGCGGTCATGAGCCTGATCTTCTGCGTCACCTATTCCGGGGTGTTCCTCCTTTCCGGCAGGTGGGATCTTTCAGCCTTCGTCTACGACGCCCACGGCATAGATACGGTGTATCCCTGTCTGATCGCGGGAACGGCCTCGGGGGCCATCCTGGGACTGTGCTTCAGGCTCGGGGCCTCTTCCGGAGGTACCGACATCATATCGAGGCTCATCAACAGGAAACGTCCCGAGATGAACTTCTTCTGGATCAGCTTCACCCTCAACGCCGTCGTGGCGGCCGCGTCTTTCTTCGTGTACGCCGACACATCCTCCGGGAGCGCGGTATACGACTACAAGCCTGTGTGCCTGTGCCTCATCTACTGCTTCGTCTCGAGCTTTCTCGCCAACAGGATCATGAGCGGCAACCGCATGGCATGCCAGTTCACCATCATAACGGAGCATCCCCTGGAGATAGAGCATGACATCATCGAAAGGCTCCATCACAGCGCCACCTGCTTCAAGGCCACCGGAGCCTACAGCGAACAGGACCGCAGCGTGATCCTCTGCGTCATCAACAGGGGGCAGATCATGGAACTGAAGGATATCCTCTCAAAGTACGACAGGACCTTCTCCTATGTGGAGACGGTGACGGACACAATCGGAAACTTCAAAAGGATAAGGCATCACTGAACCGTCCCGGGCCCATGCCCGGGATTATTTTTGCAAAACAGGGGACATGGCAGCGATCCGCGTCCCGAAAAAGCCTCTTCCAATGATATAATCACACTGACGGAACGGGCGCGCGGCAGCAGAACAGAGGGCGCCCCGGGAGGAGAGATATGAAGCCTAAGCTGAAAGTGGCGCTCATCACCGCAGCGTGCATCGTCATCGCGGCGGGAGCGATACTGTTTTACTACATTGCGGGAAGGAGCATTTCCGCCATGGCGGAGGATGAGAACGGAAGGATAACCTTCTTCACCAGGTTCGGCACCACCCTGAACCTTGAGGGCGAGGTGTCCGTGAAGGACATGGACGTAAAGGACGTGAAGCTCGTCATGACGGACGACAGGGCCATGTACAGCCTTCCCTGCGAGTATGAGCTCAAGGGTAGGAAGGTCTCCTTCACCACGTCGGAACTGATCAACGGGGGGATCCAGCTGGAGGCCCTGCCGGAGGGGAGCTGGGTCATGCTTCTGAGGGTGGAAGGCCTGGAAGGCTCTAAGGAGGCCATCCGCTACTATCCCCTGGTGAACGAAAGCATCTATGAGGGGATATCCTATAAGGGCATTTCATCACCGCAGGGAGCAAAGCACGTCGACTTCTTCTTCGGGGACCGCTTCAGACTGGAGCGGGACGCGGCCTGCCTGGACGTTAAGACGGCACCGCTGCCCGAGGACGTTTACGACGTGGTGCTGGAAGTGGGCCACGGAGGGGACGACCCCGGAGCCATAGGCTGGCTGGACGATGAGATGTACACCGAGTTCAGCTTCAACCACACCATAGCCATGGAGATAAAGAGGCTGCTGACCGAAAGAGGCTACAAAGCGGCCCTGACCCATGAGGACGATTCCGACCCCGAGGGCTACGGCCCAGGAGGAAGGGCCGTGGTATGCAATGAGCTGCATTCCAAGTATTCCCTTTCGATACACAACAACGCCAGCGTATGGGGGGACTATACCGGCACGGAGATCTACGCTCCCGGAAACGCCGACTATACCTTCGCCGCGCTCCTTTCCGCCAAGGTGGTGGAATACGCCTCGGGAGAGATATCCAAGGCTGACAACAACACCCCCACCTGGTACTCTCCCGCGAAGGGGGTCTGGGTGAGGCTCTACAACGAGGACGACGTTAAGGAGACCAACGAGGAGGCGGCAAAGCAGGGGGCGAAGGAGCCCTACGAGAACCTCACCGTCATGAAGACCAACTGGTACTACATGATCCGGGAGGTGGGAGGCATCTCCACCGGCGCCTACACCGACGGGCGCCACGACGGCTGGCCCGCCAATCCCTACTGGGATTCCAACGACACCTGCGAGGGGATCATAGTGGAATGCGACTATGTGAACAACCCCGTATCCCTGGCGAGGCTCATAGACCACCCCGGGGAGTACGCCAGGGCCGTCGCGGACGCCTTCTGCGAATACGTGGAACTGATCCGCACCGAGGTCCCGGA
>CADBPP010000099.1 GCA_902796565.1 uncultured Eubacteriales bacterium
TTCTCCATGCAAACATAAAGAAAGAGGAAGAACCATCCCGTCAAAGATCCGTTCTTCCTCCATGCACACACCATGCGTCGCACAGGGTCATTGCCCTAATCTCAAGAGATCGCATGGCTGTCTATGCACTGTTATGATAAGAAAGAACCTGATCAATTGCAAGCTTATTCGTGAAAAAAGTTCCGGAAAATCCATTTTTCAGGAATGTACAGACCACCTTCGCCCCGAAACCGAGGTCTGTCCGTACTGCGGGTGCAGCGGAAAGATGCGTGTCCACGGCTACTATGACCGCTCTCTAATCGAATTCATTGATGGCAGGCCCGTAAAGGCCAGCCTTTGCGTCTGCCGCCTGATCTGCCATCAGTGTAAGCAGTCTTCCTCTCACACCGTGCTCCCGGATCCCATCCTCCCCTACTGCAGGCACAGCCTGTTCTTCATCCTCCGCGTCCTGGCCGAGCATGCCCTCCGCCTCCGATCTGTAGAACGGATCTGTGAAATCTTTGATATCTGCCTCAAGACCTTCTTCCGGTGGCAAAAGCTCTTTGAAGAGCATCGCAGGGAGTGGCAGGGACTGCTCATGTCCATAGAGACCGATCTGAAGGCGGCTATTCTGGAACTCGTCCGGTCGGATCCGTTCAGCTCATTTGCCGCTTCCTTCTTCCGCCTGACCGGCCTCTCCTTCCTCCAGTCCCACAAAAATCCGTCACGCTCACCGCGGAAGCCCGGAACCGCTGATTCTGTTTTTCCGTGACCACATGACATGTCCATGGCGCTCTTGCCTCCCGGCTCCTATGATGCCTTCAAGGAGGTGATTACACGATGAATACCAATGAATCCATCAACCATGCAGCCCGGATTGCCCAGTTTAAGTTCGGCCTTATCGCCCCGGTCATCCAGGATCTTTTTCCTGACCCTTCCAGGGTCGCTTTTTATAAGCGGATCACGGAAAACCCGATCGAATTCCCGGATGGGAGTGTCAGGATGCTGAACTACAAGACGCTCGAAAAGTGGGTCTGTAACTATCAGAAGTACGGGATCGACGCCCTGATGCCCACCGAACGTTCCGATAAGGGCACGACACGCGTCCTCCCGGACACGGCGATCGAGGAGATCTACCGCTTAAAACGGGAGTTCTCGCGCCTCAACGCCACACAGATTCATGAGCAGCTCGTCCGGAACGGCTTTATCCCCCGCGCTGTCAGCGTCTGTGCCGTTCAGCGTTTCATCAAACACAACGACCTGAAGTCCGCAAGAAATCCGAACATGCGGGATCGGAAAGCCTTTGAGGAAGATGCCTTCGGCCGGATGTGGCAGGCCGATACTTGTTACTTCCCTTACATCACGGAAGACGGGCGTTCCCGCCGAGTCTATGCCGTCTGTATCATTGATGACCACTCGCGCCTTGTTGTCGGCGCAGGCCTCTTTTACAGCGACTCTGCCGCAAACTTTCAGTCAGTGTTTAAGGACGCGGTGGCTTCCTATGGTATTCCGTCGAAACTTTATACGGACAATGGCGCACCTTACGTGAATGAACAGCTCTCCCTCATCTGCGGTGCCATCGGGACAGTCCTCCTGCACACAAAAGTGAGGGACGGTGCTTCAAAAGCCAAGATCGAACGGTTCTGGAGAACCACGAAGGAACGCTGGCTCTACGGGCTCGACATGGACACGGTCCATTCCCTGAAGGATTTCAATGCCCTTTTCAGGGAATACATCCGCTCCTACAACACCACCTTCCATTCCGGCATCGAATGCACACCTTTTGACCGCTATAAGAATACGAAATCCCAGATCCGTCCTCCAAAGTCCAGAGAGTGGCTCGACGAATGCTTCCTCAACCGGATCTCCCGGAAGGTCCGGAAGGATTCCACCATCTCCATCGATAAGGTATCCTACGATGCGCCGATGCAGTTCATCGGCCAGAGGGTCGACATCCGTTTTCGCCCCAATGACATGGACGCCGCTGTCATCATCACGGAAGACGGCCAGTTCCCGCTCCGCCAGACTAACAGGAATGAAAACTGCCGCACAAAACGCAGCAACGCTCCTGTGATCGACTATACGAAACTGGGAGGTATCCATGTATAACAACCAGTATGCCCTCGCCTATAACCCTTTCGATAAACAGCAGCTCCCGGAAAAGGACTGCTTCCGATCCAAAGACTTTCAGGAGATGACGGCCCGCCTTGATTACCTCAAGGACACCCGCGGCATCGGCCTGTTCACCGCCAGCCCCGGCATGGGGAAGACATATGCCCTCCGCTGCTTTGCAAAGAGCCTCAATCCGAATCTCTACCACATGGAGTACATCTGCCTGTCCACTGTCAGCGTGGCGGAATTCTATAAACAGCTCTGCTTCATCCTCGGTGTTCCGGCCAAGGGCGGCAAACCCGGGATGTTCAAAGCCATACAGGAACAGGTCTGGTACCTGTACCACGAAAAACGGCAGCCGCTGTTCCTCGCCATTGATGAAGCACAGTACCTGTCGACAGGTGTCCTTAACGACATCAAGATGCTCATGAATTACGGTTATGATGCTGTCAACTGCTTTACCCTGATCCTCTGCGGGGAGTCCCACCTGAACGGGACGCTGCGGCGCCCCATCCACGAGGCGCTCCGCCAGAGGATCACCGTTCATTACAACTATCAGGGGCTCACTGATGAGGAAGCTGTAGCGTACATCATCCACAAGTTGGAATGCGCGGGTGCCGCGCGAACAGTAGTTAACGAAGCGGCTATGCGTGCTGTTGCCGGCCAAGCACATGGTAATCCCCGCCTGATCGATAACATCATGAATGATGCTGTCACGATCGGAGCTCAGACGAATAAAACAACGATCGATACGGAAGTGATCCTGGCAGCTGTAAATAACCAGAATCTCGGATAAATTCATGAAACTGTTACGACATAAAAGGCTGTGGGCTTCGGCTCATAGCCTTGTTTCAAAGTATCAGAGCCTGCTGATGCCCTCAAACAAGCCGATGAGATCGCGCCGCCATGCCGTCAGCAGAGTGCTTTCACAGATCCGACCGTGCGGTCGGGGAGGTACCGCTGCCGAAAAGATCACGCCGTTTTCACCTCCCTCAATTCGCCGTTTGACAATGCATGATCCCCAATGCTTGTTACTCCCTGCTCAATATACACAGCTTTAACAGCGTTTTTTTCCCAAGGTCCAGAAGAATTATAATTTTCCATCTCACCATTTCCGCTGATCCTGAGCGTTCCCTCTTCATCCAGAGTCCACGTAAGAA
>CADBPP010000100.1 GCA_902796565.1 uncultured Eubacteriales bacterium
GATCTACCGCATGATCCTCGAAACGAAAAAGTATTTTCCCGCCCTCCTCACAGCTTTAAAGAGCACGCTGGAATACAATGACGCCGCATGGCTTCTGCAGTACCAGATGGAGAGCACACTGGATATCTACAGCAGGCTGATGTAGGGATACCTTACGGCAGATCATACAGGGTCTGTATTCCGCTCTGCATAGCGGTGCGATCCATGCTATACTGCAACGCATAAAGAAAAAGACGATCATCTTTGCTAAGGTGGAAAGGGATGGTCTGAAGATATGGAACGACAGCCGCTGATACGTGATATAATCGGTATGTCCGGCGCTCAGCAGCGATAAGTGGGCTCCGGACAGGATGGAGGGATACCGATGTCAGGAACAGATCAGACAGCTCAGGAAGAGCTTGAAAATGAACTTCTGAAAAAAGAGCGCTATACCGCGGCATTCCTGAAGGCGCTGCCGGGTTTTTACCGGACTCTTCTGGAGCATGGCCAGTGGTTCACTCATCATTATACCCGCAAGGGTCTTCTGTTTGACAGGAAAGAGCAGTTTGAGGCTGTTCCGCTGCTGAGCTTCAGCAGAGACGAATGCCGTTATGCCACAGGGGTGCACTACATCACAAAGGACGGGAAATATTTAAAGAACATCGGGAAACCGTCCGCTCCGGCTTATGCCGAGATCGGTGCTCCGGAGCTGGCGGAAGATATATATCTCTCGCTGGACTGGGGAAACGAACACAGCAGTGTCAGCGATGATCCCGACTATGACAGGGCACTCACCGAATTAAGGGAGGCCATGGACGCTGACGATGCCGACGGGACCGTACTGCGCTACTGCATGCTGGTGCTGAGATATCAGTACCGCTGAGGACAAAACGCTTCCACGCGGCGAAGCGACACAGACGATCGCGAATAAGGACGGGGCTCCGCACTTGCAGAACCCCGTCCTTCCTGTCTGTATGGGCGCCGTAAGGAGTATCCCGCTGAAGAAGCCGGACGTCAGTCGGCTTCCCGCATCCTTCTTACATACAGACCGTGAACAGTGCAGTACATGTAGATCGCTTCGACCCCTTCCCTTCTGAAACGGGCGCAGGCCCTTCCGCCCGGGAAGAGCTTAGCGAACTGTACGTCGTGATCCGACACCGCCGCGAAGAATGAGAAATAATGGTCCTTTGTCATAGGATGACCGGTATCGATAAGATACTCATCCTCGGTCATGTCTATCCTCATGCCCTGGCCGTCATCAGCCCTGAGAGAGGGGACTTTTTTTCCGCAGCATGTGACTTCGGCTTTACCCGTGGACAGGATTACATTACCGCATACCGGGCATACGTGAAAATTTACATCCAGCACTTTTTTTTACCTCCGAATTGTTTCACTTAACGTTTTCAGGGACATCCGCTGCCCTTCCGCGGGAACAGGCGTCCACCACATCAGCGATCAGACCGGGGACAGTGTCCCTGTTAGTTTCGTCAACGTTCAGGATGACCGTATCGCTTCTCTCTTTTATGCTGTCAAGGAAAACGCTCTCCGCCTTCTGAAGGACCCCCAGGACCGGCGTGCATGAGCAAAGACACCTTACAACTGCGTCGTGGAACAGCTGCGCCTCCTCTTCCCTCGGACCCAGTTCGTCCATTATGATGATTTCCTTATCCTCAGCACCCGCCAGGGCGGCGCATCCGCGTTCATCGAAGCTTCTCTTTATGAGCTCCGCATCCGCCCTGCCTTCCTCCAGGCAGAAGAGGGCGTTCTCTTCCGAAGGCACCTCGTCATAGCTTCCCATAAGATGCAGCCAGGCCTCTTTCCCGTCTTCTCCCACGGCCCTCACGGTAACGAAGCCCCCGCAGTCCGGTGAGCGGGAGGACAGATATTTTTTTATGGCTGTGGTCTTGCCGCTGCCCTTTTCTCCCGTAAGAAATACGTTTTTTTTCATGTCTCTAACGCTTCAGGCGAATCAGCACGCACGCCGCTCCCGCCGCTGCAAGTATCAGCCCCGCGGCAGCAAATATCATCGCGTTGCGGTGCAGCCGGTGATACAGCTGCGCGGATCCGTCCATCACATGATAGTAGCCGTAAAGCTGCAGTGCAGCCGCAAGCAGGCATATGGCTCCGGCGATCATGATGACGATCCCCGCGATACGAAGTATTCTGTTCATTTCCCCCTCCCGGTATCCTCTGACGCTCAGTCCTGCAGATGCATCTTTTCCGTCAGATCCTTCAGGCTTTTGTCATGCTGCTGTTTTGAGATGGCTCCATGGGCAAGGAAGGTGTCCAGGAGATGCCTCTGCCTTTCGTAGAGCCTTCTGTTCTTTTCATCGTGATCCTTCTTTTTCACTTCCGGCGCTCCGTTGTTTCCCATGCTCATATTCCTTTCCGGCAGCTTATCCTTTCTTCCATTATAGCACCTCTTCAGTTCCGGGGGACTCTTTCCCGCATCGAAACAGGGCCTCGCGGCACATCTTCCTCTGCACAGGCATTCGCGCTGCCTAAGAAAAAATGTCTTCTCACGCGAGAAGACACAGACATATCAGAACCGATCAATACCGGCTATCCTGTAAGGAGCCCTCAGGATGATCCGCATGGCTCCGGTTTTTTTATGTTTCCCGGGTCAGATTTCCATCTCGGCCTTCAGCGAGGCTCCCCGGATGTTTCTGTTCAGAGACGCGCGGTATACCGGCATGATCATTATGAACATCAGAAGGAAGCTCACGGCGTAGCTGAGGTATACTACCCTCATGGTCACGAAGGTCTTCAGGAGCACTCCGCACCAGCCCACCCTGAAGAGCGCATAGCACACCAGAGTGCAGACCATAGGATAGAATGTGTTGCCCATCCCCTTCACTGCTCCAAGATATACCTGGTTCACGGCATAGAATACATACAGGGGGAGCGTATACCGGACGGCTTCGACCGCATTGGCGATAACGCCTTCGTCCGTCGTAAAGATCAGCGACAGCGCCGGGGCGCCCAGACACAGGGCCAGGCTCAGAGGGATCATTATGAGTACCATTGCCTTTACGCTCATCCTCACGCAGTCGCGTATCCTCTCAGGCTTTTTGGCTCCCATGTTCTGTCCCACGAATGCTGTCAGCGCGATGCCGAAGGCAAAGCTGGGCAGATAGCAGAGACCTTCTATCCTGGCGAAGACGTTCATTCCGGCTATGGCGGCGGAGCCGAAGCCGTTGATGTGGAAACGGATAAGTATGGATGAGATGCTCATGAAAAGGGCCTGCAGCCCGGCGGGAATGCCCCTGCCCAGAGCGGTGAACATATCCCGGGACCCGGAGCTTCCTTTTGCGTTCATGATACTGATTCCGGGATCAAGCTTTTTCAGCCTTATCAGCAGCATCACGCTGAGGAGCCACTGGCTGAAGGCGGTGGCCGCTGCGGCTCCCGCCACTCCCTTTTTCATCACCGCAACGAAGAATACGTCACCGACGACATTGACCAGCGCCGATACGGCAAAGAGCTTCATGGGTGAGGAGCTGTCACCAACGCTTCTGAGAAGCGCCGTCACCATGTTGTTTACCAGCTGGGCGCATACACCAAGGGAGCATATCCTGAGATATATGAGAGCATACGGACTCACGTCACCGGGCACCCTAGTGTATGAAAGATACCCCGGTGAGATCGCAAAGATCAGAACGGAAAGAAGGATGCCGCAGATGAATGTCATCTTCATGATGGATGAGATCAGTTCCCTCAGCCTGTCATGGTCCCGAGAACCGAACAGGGCGGAGCTCATGGTGCTGATGCCGGAGGAGAACCCCACAAAGAAGTTCACGGCCACGGACATCGGCAGTGCCGCTGTCCCGGCCGCGGCCAGGGCAAGGGCTCCTGCGAAACGGCCCACCACAGCGCAGTCGGCCACATTGTACATCTCCTGGATGATCTGGCTCAGAAGTATCGGCCAGGTATAATTAAACAGTATCTTACCGGTGGCGCCTTCATCAACGTGTACGGCCCCGTCAAGCTTCGTGCAGTCGCTCAAATCCCGTCTTCCTTCCTTGTATTTCCCATTTATTATATATCCACGTGAAATATACTGCTATTGCACGATTTTTATGGTATAGTCATAATGATTCGTTATACTAGGAGACAAGTTATGGACATTGAGGATCTGAGATACTTCGTTACCAGCGCTGAATGCGGTTCCATCTCCGCCGCTGCGGAGATGCTCTATACCAGCCAGCCCCATGTGAGCCAGGTCATTAAAAGGCTGGAGAACGAACTGGGGGCCGTGCTCTTCGAGAGGGGACCGGAGGGGGTAAAGCTCACCTCCGCCGGGGAAGAAGCCCTGTACTACGCAAGGAACATGCTCCGGGATGTCCAGTCCATGAAGGACAGCGGGCCTTCCCGCAGCAAGAGGCGCCTCAGGATAGCCACCAATGCCAGCAGCTCCCTGGC